>SFIW01000029.1 GCA_004556055.1 Planctomycetaceae bacterium | reverse complement strand
GATAAGAACGCCAGGAACGCCAATAAAAACGACAATTAATACAAATCATGATCGACCTCTAATCAATGCGCGTCTTCACGACGCCTGGGGTTATTCTACACATATTTGCGTCGTAATCAAGAGCACGGCGAAAAATTTTATTTTTTATTGTGGAAACGCGCGTTGGGAGAAAGGACGAGTCGACGCGCGCATATTGCGGAAAGGGATCAACGATCGGAATCAGAGGCCGCTTGTTCGGGGTCGAGCGATTCCTGCGCCAATTTTTCCGGTTTCGGCGGCGGCGTTATCAACGCGTAGATCCCGATGAGGATCGCTCCGCAAACGAGGCAGGAGTCGGCGATATTGAAGTTTGGCCAAGGGTAGTCGCCGATCATGACGAGTATCCAGTCGCGGACGGCGTGAATCGGTTTGCCGATCATCTCCGGGGAACAGTTCCATATTTCGACGTCGAGGGAGCTCCACGTCATGTCGTGAAGGGCGCAACGATCCCACAAGTTGCCGAGGATGCCCGCGGTGATGAGCCCAAGAGTGAACGAGAGGTAGCGACTCCTTGTGACGTCGGTCCAGATCCACCAGCAGATACCCGCCAGGGCGACGAACGAGAGTGTGACGAAAAGGGGGATTTGGCCTTGACCGACGCCAAAGAGCGCGCCTTGATTGAGGGACGTTTGGAAGCCGAAAATTTTAGGAACGATCCACCAAACGCTTTTTTCGCCTGGCCGTCCGAGCGTCTCAAAAATCCAATGTTTCGTCCAAAGATCGAACAGGAGACCGCTAAGAGCGACAACTGAAAAAAGGACGAGGCGTGACGCGCGCGACTTCTGCATATTATAACGTCTCCGGATACAAGCGTGGATGTGACGGATCGGCAACTCTTTAGAACGCGCGTCCCCAAACGCGCACGGTTAATATTAACGATTATTCAACGCGGCGTCAAATACAAAATCATAATTTGAATAATTTGTCATATCGCGTCGCAACGGCTTGAGGGGGGCTTATAGAAACCATAGTTTGGAGTAGAATGAGCGACGGTTATTAACGAAACGCACCGCGTCGAAATTCGGCGCGCGTCAATTGTCAAAAAGCATTATAACTAAAGGAGTTAGAGGCATGACTGCCTTTCAGCGTTGCATCAATCCGAAGTGTCGATCGACTTTTGGTATCACGGAGGTACTTCATCGCTGCCCGACATGCGGCAGCTTGCTAGACGTCGATTATGAATGGGACAAGGTTTCGGTTCCGAAATCGCTGAAATACTTTGAACAGCTGTGGTCCGAACGCTCCAACCCCGTGCGTTTTAGCGGCGTGTGGCGTTTCCATGAGCTCCTTCCTTTCGCCCCTATCGATCAGTGCGTGACGATCGGCGAAGGCCAAACGATTTTGCAGAAGAACGACGCGGTCGCGTCCTACGTCGGCAAGGACGCCGGGTCTCTCTTCCTCCAGTATGAAGGGTTGAATCCTTCCGGCTCCTTCAAGGACAACGGTATGGCGGCGGGTACGACGCACGGTCGTCTCGTCGGAGCGAAACAAGCGGCGTGCGCGTCGACGGGGAATACGAGCGCGTCTTTGGCGCTCTATTGCGGCGTTTCGAAGTTGATGAAGTCGGTCGTTTTCGTCGGTTCCGGGAAGATCGCGTACGGCAAGTTGTCTCAGGCGCTCGATTACGGCGCGCGTACGGTTCAGATTCGCGGCGACTTCGACGACGCGATGCAGCGCGTGCAAGAGGTCTCGAAGAAGAAGGGAATTTATCTCCTGAACAGTTTGAATCCCTTCCGTTTGGAAGGTCAGAAAACGATCATGTTCCGAGTCTTGGAGGCGCTGCGCTGGGAAGTTCCGGACTGGATCGTCGTACCGGGGGGTAACCTCGGCAACTCGAGCTCCTTCGGAAAAGCGTTCATCGAATTGCATATGCTCGGATTGATCGATAAAGTTCCGCGATTGGCGGTCGTCAATGCGGCGGGCGCCGATTCGCTTTGCCGTCTTTACAACGACGAAGGTCTGCGCTGGAACGGCGGAGATATCGACACGGCGAAGATCGACGCGTTCTACGCGCAGATGGATCAGGAGAATCGTCGCGCCGACACGATCGCCAGCGCGATTGAGATCAACCGTCCGGTGAATCTCACGAAGTGCTTGCGCGCGCTCGATTTCTGCAACGGCGTCGTGCGCAAGGTTACCGATCAGGAGATCATCGACGCGAAAGCGCAAGTCGGCGCCAACGGTTTCGGCTGCGAACCCGCTTCCGCCGCAAGCGTCGCGGGGCTCAAGAAACTGGTGGAAGAGGGGGTGATCGGAAAAGACGAACGCGCCGTCTGCATCTTGACCGGTTATCAGCTTAAGGATCCGAACGCGACGGTCGCTTATCATGGAAACGATCGCGATTTCTTCGAAAGTTATTTGGGCAAGCACGGGATTACAGAGGCTCAATACGCGAATCGTCCCGTCGTTGTCGACAACGATATTGAGAAAATTCTGGACGTTCTTAACTAATTTTAGAAATAACGATTGAAACGAATAGATAGGTCGAATAAAATAAAGACGGTCGAGGGGGAAGGCGCGACTCGTTTGAGCGAGCGTTGGCGGCGATCCCATCTCGGCTGTTTTTTGTTCCTGGGGGGATTCCTTTTTGCGCTGGGAATAACGGCGTGCGCTCTTTTGTTGCGCTATCCTGATTTGCCGAGTCGATACGGACTCGCGCCCTATTCCTTTCGCGTCCAGAGTCGTTCGATGGAGCCGAAATGGCACGGGCCGCGCTATTGCGCGACGTGTCCGTTATGCGATTCGGTCGTGATCGTGTCGACGGACTTTTATCCGTCGGACGACGCCGCGGATCGCGCGTCCGTGAAGAGTCGCGCGCGCGAACGCTTTTGGAATTGCCCTTATTGCGGATACGAGCAAGTTCCGACCGCCTCCGCCGTTTTTGAGGACGGCGAGCTATTGTTAGGGTACGGCGTCAAGGGGCGCGGGCGTTCGCCGAAGCGTTGGGACTGCGTCGTTTTTCGCGACGATAGTGGAAACATGACGCTCAAGCGTCTTGTCGGGGGGCCCGGAGAGCGCGTCGAGTTACGCAACGGCGACGCGTGGATCGACGGCGTCGTCGCGCGCCGCGATTTGGCGCAACTTTGGGATACGGCGGTGGAGATATCGCCGACTGTCGAGCGGCGAGAGGGGGCGCGTCTGAGCGTCGCGAAAGCGGTTTACACGCGCGAAACTCTCTCTTCGCCCTCCAGAGCCGTGAGAACGTCCGTTACGAACGAATCGCCGATCCCCTGCGCGAATGGCGGATCGGCGAGCGCAACGGAATTTGCGCGCGATTTTTTCTTGCGGTTTAATTGGGACGCCGAGGATGGCGAAGGGCGTTTCACCGTCTTGGCGCGTCGTCCGGAGCGCGTTTGGAGTTTGGCCTTTGAACCTGAGGAAGGGAAGATCTCCGCGAGAGTTCTCCCTTTGCGCGAGAGCAAGTTGGCGCCGGATCTTCTCGACGCGGTTGACGAACGTCTCTTTGACGCGTCTCTCGCGACGATCGCGCATTTCCCTCCCTTCCGTCCTCAGGGAATATTGCGCGTCGAGGTTCTGACGGCTGACGGCGAGGTGATCTTTGTCGTCAACGAGAGGATTCTGGCGCGTTTCGAGACGGGGGACTTGGAAGATACAAGCCAACGGGGCGTTTCGACTCCCTTTGCGATTTGGGGAGACGTCCGCCGCGCGTCGGAGCTACGGCTCTATCGCGATTTGCATTATTCGCAGGTTTCGGAGACGGGGACGGATGAAGCGTCGTTAGACGGCTATTTTGTCCTTGGGGATAACTCGCCCGCGTCGAGGGACAGCCGCTTTCTCGAAATAGGGCGCGTCCCCGTATCGCGAGTATTGTGCGTCGTCGCGGAAGATTGCGGCTGCGTAGAGGCGCGCGACGAAGAAGATTCATACCTTTGAAGGAGACTGTCGATGGCAAAAACGAGGAAACCTCTCGACGCGGAGATGGTTAAACGTCGGGATATGTGCGCGAAATTGGAGATGAACCTTGCGGAACTGAAATTGCAGGTTCGCACGACGAACTGTCTGGAAGAGCATGGCATTTCGACGGTTGGAGAATTGTTGAAACATTCTCCGGAGGAGCTTCTGAGTTTCCCGAACTTTGGACAGCGCACGCTCGACGAAGTCTTTTTGGCGCTTTTAGAACTTGGTTTTGTTCGTCGTTCCCTGCGCAAGGGGGAGTGCGCCTACGCGCCTGACGAAGCGAAAGCTCTGTTGGCGCAGATTAAGGGCGAGTCTCAGTCATGACGCAAGCGTATTCGACGCGAACGCGTCGTTAGGAGGGGATCGTGGCGGAGGATTTAAAGTCGAAGGCTCAGGGATGGTTGCAATTTGCCTATCTCGCGCAATGGCGTTTTTCAGAAGTTATAGCGCTGTCGATAGTTTGCGCGTTAGGCGTTGTGATTTTGACGGTGCACCTTCTCACGTGGGGCGTTCAAACCTATCAAGAGTCGAAATTTCTTCGTCAAATTCCATGCGTAGTCGACAGCGTCTCGGCGCGGCCCGACCCGGAGAATCCGACGGAGTATTTTCGACCGGAGGTGAAGATCAGTTACGAGTTCGAAGGGGAGAGTTTCACAACGACGACGTACGATCGCCAAACGCTGACGGACGACGAGGGATTTGTATACGACAATAAAGAGGCTCTTTTAGCGATCGCGCCTTTTTGTCCGGGTCAGAAAACTCTGTGTTGGATTCGCGTCGACGATCCGACGCAGGCGGTGTTGATCAAATCGTCGCCCCTTTGGGGATGGTTGTTTTTGATCATTCCGACCCTTTTGATCTTCTCGGGGGGCTCCCTTTTGGGCGCGCGTCTGTACGACCGTCTCTTTTCCGAGGAGGCTCGGGCAAGCGTTAAAAAGCAGAGAACGCGTTATCCCACGCTCCCTAACGTACCCGACGAGGGAACGTCTCCCGGCGTTGCGTTGGCGTATCGCTTGACTCCGCGGTCGAGGCCGCGCTTTTCGATCTGGGCGCGCGCTTTCGGCGTGTGCGTGTGGAACGTCGCGGCGTGGACGATCTTCCTATGCGTGTTGACGACTGCGGATACGCGCGGCGATTTCTGGTCGGCGTGCGCTTTTGGCGTCGTCTTTTGCGGCGTCGGCGTCGTCTTTGCTCGCCGTTTCTTCTCTCTCTTACGAACGATCCGCAACGCCGGCGCGATGGAGCTCGAAATTTCGACGCTTCCGATTCTGCCGGGACGAAAAATTCGCTTTAACCTCTTCCTAAGAGGCCGCGTGAGCGCGAAGCGGTTGGACGTTTTTCTCACATGCGAGGAAGTGGCGCGATTCGTTCAGGGAACGAATTCGATCACGCATCGTTACGAGGCGTATAGCGCGACCCTTTTCACGCGTTACGGGGTCGAAGTTCCTTCTCATGAGACGCTCGTCGAGAAGTTTACGGCGATCACGCCGATTGGGGCGGCTCCCTCCTTTGTGTCGGAACATAACGAGATATCATGGCGCGTCGTCGTGAAATTGGAATTCGCCGACGGCGACTCCTTTTCGCGCGATTACGACGTCATCGTCTATCCTTTTTTGCCGAAGGAGCGATAAAAAACGCGACTTGAAGAAAAGCTCGAAGAAAAAAGGCCGTCGCAGGGCTAACCTGCGGCGGCCTCTTTTTTATCTATTTACGAGGCGTCTCTTTTATTTGTTCCGTCCCATGTGTTGCCCGAAGAATTCGAGCGCCATCGGCAACGCGGATCGCCAGTATTCCCATGTGTGACCGCCGTCGCGAACGCGGAGTTCGCACGACGCGCCGGTCAGACGCGCGAGTTTGAAGAATTCGATGTTCGCGGGGAGGAGCCAGTCGTCGTCGCCGCAATCGAGGAAGAGGGGCAGCGCCTTCTTTTGCTCAGGAGAGAGGTTGGCGACGAGGGTGAAAGGATCGTTTGCGAAGAAGTAGTCGTCGAAGCGAGCGCCATCTTCTTTCTGATCGGCGGCCTGACGGAAGACGAGGAGGAAGCGTTCAGCGGGCGCTTTTTCCAGTTCGTCCTTCGTGGCGAGGCCCGCGCTCATCGCGTAGCACGCGCAGAACTTATCCGGATGACGCAAGGCGTAGAGAAGGGAGCCGTAACCGCCCATGGAGAGACCGGTGATCGCGCGATTTGCCGCGTCGGTCTTACAGCGGAAGCGGCGTTCGACGTCGGGAATCAGTTCGTTAAAGAAGAAGGTTTCGAACTTGGCGGAGTCGTCGGCGGAATCGCGATACCAGAGGTTGCCGCCGTCGGGCATGACGACGATGCTCTTCTGTTCGGGATGCGCCTTAAAGTATTCGTCGCAAATCGCTTGCATCTGACCTTGTTCGCTCCAGTCCTTTTCACTGCCGTAGAGGCCGTGAAGGAGGTAGATTACCGGATAGTAGAAGGAGGTGGTGCGATAGCCGTTAGGAATATAGACGCGGTAGTTGACGTCGCGTTTCATCGCGGCGCTGGGAATCGTTAGGGAGACGACGCCGCTTCCAGATTCGCCTTCTTTGGGCTGGAGGGATTTTTCGACTTCCTGCAACGCGGCGTACGCGGCGGGATTCTCGGGAAGCGCGTCGCTTCCTTGAATCGCGAGGAGGTTGTCGAAGAGGACGTTCAGGATTCCCTGGTAGTTATTGCAGTCGGAGTTGATCGCGACGACGATATTTTGATCGGGCATCACGAAGCAGAACTGCGAATACATGCCGTCTCCGCGGTAGCAATTATGTCGGCAGCGCCAGAACTGATAGCCATAACCTTGCGCCCAGTCGCTCTCAGGATTGGAGCCGTTGGAGACGTGCCCCGTCGTCGCTTCGTCGATCCACGCCGAAGGAATGAGCTGTTCGCCGTTCCACATACCCTTTTGCAGCAGGAGCTGCCCGAACTTCGCTATATCTTCCGTCTTGAGGAAGAGGCCCGTGCCCCCCTTGTTGATTCCTTGAGGAGATTCTTCCCAATAAGGAGGATCGATATGGAGGGGATCGAAGAGTCGCGGCTGAAGATAATCGACGATCTTTTCGCCGACCGCCTTCTGGACGATCGCGGAGCACATGTAGGTGCCGGTCGTATTGTACATGAAGTGTTCGCCCGGTTCGTATTCGATCTTGTGCGCAAGGAAGCGCTGAACCCACGTCGGCTTCTCGTCCGAAAGAATCGGTTGGAGCCCGTAAGTCGTGGCGATCATCTCGGGGGGCATAGGCTCGTTAGCGTGTCCGCAAGACATCGTTAGGAGGTCTTTGACTCTGACGTCTTTGAGTCTAGGATCAGGGTTTTCAGGAAGATCTTCGGGGAAGAATTCGACCATTTTTTGATCGACGGAGAGTTTCCCTTCGGAAACGGCGAACCCGACGGCGGTGGAGCAAAAGCTTTTGCTCAGAGAATAGAGCGCGTGGGGGATCGTCGGGCCGTTAGGGGCGCGCCAAGCTTCGCCGATTACTTTACCGTCTCGGAGGATCATGACGCCGTCGACGCGGTTGAATTTTTCGTCGAGATCTTTGATCGTTTTGGCGATCACATTGGAGTCGACGCCGACCGTTTCAGGTATGGCGCGAGGTAGAGCGCCGTTGGCGTCCAGGTTTTGAGCGCGCGTCGCGGAGGCGCAGAGAAGAAGCGCGAACGTCGCGGCAAAGAGGAAAATGCGTTTCATAGAGAATCCTTCATGAAGGGAATGAAAAAGGGGAAGAGCGCGACTCTTCCCGACTCAGTAGAATGATAAACGAGAGCGCATGAAAAATCAAGCGTTTGGGGAAGGATAGGGGCTTTTTGGTCAAGAAATAAAAAACGCGACGTCTCGGTTGAGGCGCCGCGTCAAGTTAAACGCTATCTACGGGAGCGAACTCAGTTCTTTTTGACGTCCTGGAGCGCTTTGTAGTATTCGTAGCGCTTGAAGATATCGGCCTGAGCTTCGTCCGTGAACTTCTGCGCGGCTTCCGGATTGGCGCGCTTGAGGGACTTGAAGCGGTTCTGCTTGGCTTCAAAGTCGGCGAGCAATCCTTCGGGAGCCTTGCTCGCGAGGACGAACGGCTTTTCGAGGCGCGGGTCATAGGACCACAGCGGCCAGTAACCGCACTTGACGGCTTCCTTCTGGAGTTCCATACCGGTCTTCATATCGATACCCTGACCGATGCAGTGGCTGTAAGCGATAACGAGAGACGGACCGTTGTAGGATTCCGCGGCGACGAGGGTCTTGATCGCGTGCGCGGGATTAGCGCCGAGGGAGATCTGACCGACGAAGCAGGAGCCGTAGGCGACCGCCATCATGCCGAGGTCTTTCTTACCGGTGACTTTACCGCTGGCGGCGAACTTAGCGACGGCGCCCTTCGGAGTGGACTTAGACGCCTGACCGCCGGTGTTGGAGTAAACTTCGGTGTCGAGGACGAGGATGTTGACGTTGTGGTTGGAGGCGACGACGTGATCGAGACCGCCGTAACCGATATCGTAAGCCCAACCGTCGCCGCCGATGATCCACTGGCTTCTACGGACTAGGTAGTCGGCGGACATGGAGATCAATTTCGCCTGGTCGCATTTGCAAGCGCAGGAGTCGACCTTCGCCTTGAGTTCTTTGACCCAAGCGCGCTGCTGAGCGATTTCCGCTTCCGTTTCCTGCTTGTTGTTCAGGAGGTTGTCGACGAGTTCGGCGCCGATTTGGTCGCGCTTTTCAGCGATCAATTCGCGAACGAAAGCGCTCTGCTGTTCGACGGCGACGCGCATACCGAGACCGAATTCCGCGTTGTCTTCGAAGAGGGAGTTGCACCACGCCGGACCATAGCCTTCCGCGTTGGTCGTGTAAGGCGTCGTCGGGAGGTTCGCGCCGTAAATGGAGGAGCAACCGGTAGCGTTCGCGATAAGCATGCGATCGCCGAAGAGCTGCGTTACGAGTTTAACGTAAGGCGTTTCGCCGCAACCCGCGCACGAGCCCGAGAATTCGAAGAGAGGCAGAAGGAGCTGCGATCCCTTGACGCTCGCGACGTTGACCTTGGAACGATCGTAATCGGGAAGGCTGAGGAAGTAATCCCAAGACTTGCGTTCGGTTTCGAGATGCTTGAGCTGGTTCTCAAGGTTGATCGCCTTCTTGCCTTCGACTTCCTTGTTCTTCGCCGGGCAGACGTAGGTGCACATACCGCAACCGGTGCAGTCGTCGGGAGCGACCTGAACCGTGAATTTCTTACCGGCGAATTCTTTCGTTTTGGCGTCGACGGATTTGAAGCCTTCGGGAGCGCCCTGCGCGGAATCGTAAACTTTGATACGAATCGCGGCGTGAGGACAGACGAGCGAGCAGTTGCCGCACTGGATACAGACGTTCGGATCCCAGATCGGAATATCGATCGCGATCGAGCGCTTTTCGTACTTCGTGGTGCCCGTGGGGAACGTGCCGTCCGCGGTGGAGAGCATGTCTTTGACGGTGAGTTCTTCGCCGCGATAGCCGAGGATTTCGCCCAAGATGTTCTGGACGAATTCAGGAGCGTCGCCGTGGATGCTCGGTTCGCGATGGAAGGTGGAGGTAACTTCCGCAGGAACCGTGACTTCCTGGAGCGCGGCGAGAGAGGAGTCGACCGCCTTGAAGTTCTTTTCGACGATTTCGGGACCCTTCTTGCCGTAGACCTTCTGGATACCGGCCTTAATGCGCTCGATACCTTCGTCGACGGGCATGAAGTCGCCGAGCTTGAAGAAGCAGGTTT
Source organism: Planctomycetaceae bacterium (assembly GCA_004556055.1). GTDB lineage: Bacteria > Planctomycetota > Planctomycetia > Pirellulales > Thermoguttaceae > RUG369. The sequence goes on along the minus strand of SFIW01000029.1, from coordinate 19,224 downwards.
CCATGACGGTGTTGATGCGACCGCCCATGCCGGCGTTCTTCGCAACGGAGACGGCGTCGACGACGTAGAACTTCAGTTTCTTGGAGATGATATCCTGTTGCAATTCGATCGGGAGATGATCCCAAACTTCGTCGGCGCTATAAGGGGCGTTGAGAAGGAAGACGCCACCTTCGACGATGTTGCTAAGCATGTCGAGCTTCTTGGTGAAGACGAACTGGTGACACGCGACGAAATTCGCGGAGTGGATCAGATAGGAGCCCTTGATCGGGCGAGGCGAGAAGCGCAGGTGAGAGATCGTGACCGCGCCGGCCTTCTTGGAGTCGTAAACGAAGTAACCCTGGCTGTAGTTCGGGGTGTATTCGCCGACGATCTTCGTTGTTTCTTTGTTCGCGCCGACGGTTCCGTCGCTACCAAGACCGTAGAAGATGCAGCGACGAACGTCGTCGGCTTCGGAATTGTAGTTCGGATCGTATTCGATGCTCGAATTGGTGACGTCGTCTTTGATACCGACGGTGAAGTTGTTCTTGATGGTTCCGTTGGCCATCGCTTCGTAGAGGCCTTTGACCATCGCGGGGGTGAAGTCTTTGGAAGCGAGTCCGAAACGACCGCCGTAGATTTTGGGCATGACGCCTTCCCATTCCTGAGCCATGGCGGAGACGACGTCGTGATAGAGGGGTTCGCCGGTCGCGCCGGGTTCTTTGGTGCGGTCGAGGACGGCGATCTTCTTGACGGTTTTGGGGAGCGCGCCGACGAACGCGGCGGCGGAGAACGGACGATAGAGGCGGACGTTCAAGAGACCGACCTTCTTATCCATCCCGATCGTGTCAAGGTATTCTTCAACGATACCCGCGCCGCTACCGATAACGACGATGACCGATTCGGCGTTCGGATCGCCGACGTAGTCGAAGATGTGATACTGACGACCGGTGAGGGAGGCGAATTTGTCCATCGCTTCCTGAACGATACCGGGAACGGCGTTGTACGTCGGGTTGCAAGCTTCGCGCGCCTGGAAGAAGACGTCGGAGTTCTGCGCGGTTCCGCGCACGACCGGGTGCGCCGGATTGAGGGCGCGGTCGCGGAATTGCTTGACGAGATCGAGATCGATCATCGCGCGAACCGTTTCTTCAGGAAGCTTTTCGAGTTTGCCGACTTCGTGAGAGGTGCGGAAACCGTCGAAGAAGTGCATGAAAGGAACGCGGCTCTTGTACGTGGAGGCATAGGAGATGAGAGCGAGGTCGTGGGTTTCCTGAACGGAACCGCTCGCGAGCATCGCCCAACCGCAGGAACGGGTCGCCATGACGTCGGAGTGATCGCCGAAGATGGAGAGCGCGTGGGTCGCGATGCAACGCGCGGTGACATGGAAGACGGTCGGGGTCTGTTCGCCGGCGATCTTGAACATGTTCGGGATCATGAGCAGGAGACCCTGCGAGGCGGTGAAGGTGCACGTCAAAGCGCCCGCTTGCAAAGAGCCGTGAACCGCGCCCGCTGCGCCCGCTTCACTCTGCATTTCGACAATTTGCGGCACGACGCCGAAGAGGTTCTTCTTGCCTTTGGCCGACCATTCGTCGGCAAGTTCGCCCATGGTTGAAGACGGCGTGATCGGGTAAATAGCCATCACTTCATTGCAAAGATGCGCGATCATTGCAGCGGCTTCATTACCGTCGCACATAACAAAGCGTTTTTCGTCGCTCACTGTAGGTCTCCTCTACACGTATCTAATTCAACGTATCGTTCGGGCGTCTTGCCCTCAAATTTCCCCTATAATTTAGGCGTGTCGCGCGTCGGGATTGGGCGCCCGACGCCGAGCGTCCTATGGTTCGAAAGCTGAACGTGCGGACGCAATAACGCCATTAAAAAATTTCGCCTCCATTCTATCCCCTTGGACAGAAACGCGCAAGGGGGCGGGCGGGGATTGTCGCCGCGCGGCGATATACAACCGTCCTTTTTTCGGCCTCCCTTCAACAGGAAATGAAGAAATTACGGCTAATTTTTTTGATTTATTTTTATTTAGCGGCGATCTTGATGATAAAATGAGCCTTATCGTTCTAAACTTTTCTCATTCTTGTCCTCTTTTGAGGAAAAGTCGCTTATTTTCTCAATATTATCTGCAACCGTGTTGCGTTATTTCGCGTCTATTGTTATAATAACGCAAAGTAGAACGGCTTGGCGCGCGGCATAGAGAGCGCCGAGACGACGCGTCGGCGGCGTAGTCGGTTACGCTTTGGCGCGCAAGCGAGGAAGACGGCAGCGTCGATCAGCGTTTTTTGTAGCCCTGATCGCGTCGACCGTTTTTTGTTTTTAAGGCCCTTAACGATCGCCTCTAAGCTGCGGAAGCGATCGTCATGAATAGAAAGCACACGGCATATTATGTTTGAAAATCAGACGGAACCTACGTTTGGCGCGACGCGTGTCGTTGAACCTAAGACGTCGAGCCTTCGATATCTGCTATTGGGCTGGTGTAAAATCATTGCAAGCGACGTCGTGAAGGCGCGCGCTCTTGAGAACCGTAGCGAAACGGTCGTCTCGTACCTCTTGGAAGCGTTGGAAGCGTCGTCCGCGAACGCGTCTCTCGACGTGAAGTCTCTTGCGAAACTCGTCTTGCGCGGCGACTACATTTCGCAGCTGGCGAGCGTGATCGCCGAGGAAACGTCCGACAATGAAATCGCCGCGTACGAACAGAAAGTTCTCGAGACGATCGCCGAGATTCCGGAACCCGACGACGGGCAGATTGAAAAATTAATCGCGAACGGACTCGAGTATTTACCCGACGCGGTAATTGCGTCGATCGGCGCGGAGTCTTTCGCTTTATCGGAGACGCTTTGCGCGGGCGTCGTCGGCGCGGCTGAAAATTTGCGCCGTTCTTTGGAAATTGAGCATGACGCCTGCTGCGCGCTTGATTTCGAAGCGCAAGGGTTGCGCAATCACTTGGAGACGTTGCGACCGAAGGAACGTCGCGAACGGCGCGCTGAAATTACCGCCGACGCCGCCGCCGTCGAGGAAAGAGCGCGAAATTGGCGTGAAAAGAATAAGATGGCGCTCGACGGAATTGTCGACGCTTTGGCGCTCCTTGCCGACGAGGGCGCCGACGACGAGAAACTTTATGACGCGCTCGTCAATATCGGTCGCGTCAACGCCGCCGCCTTGGAGACCCTCGAAGAGGGAATTAAGTGGCGTTACGGAGAGCAGTCTCCTGAAGCCGTCCTCCTTTCCCCTAAAGCGGGCAAGTGCGTCCTCTTCATGGGAGACGATCTCGACGCCCTCATGCAGCTCCTAAATCAGGCCGAATATAACGAGGTCGACGTCTGGACGCATGGCGACTCCATCGTCGCTCACTCCTTAAAGGCGTTCCGCGAGAAGAAACGACTCGTCGGACATTACGGCGGTTCGTGGCGTAATCAGAAGAGCGAACTGGGCGCTTTTCCCGGCGGGATCCTCGTGGCCTCCGCGCCTATCGAAGAGCCCGACGGCTCATACGCGCCTTACATCTTTACGACTAAACCTTCATATTGCGAATCTGTCGCCGTCGTGCCGCGAAAAGCCGACGGTTCATATAATATGAGTCCCGTAATACGCGCCGCGAAGGATTCTAGCGGTTTCTTCCGCGCCCAGACGCTTGAGAAGCTTCCCGTCGGATTTGGCGGCGAGACGAAAGTTCTCGACGCGGTCGAGCACGCCGCGCGCGCAATTCGCGACAATCGCCTGGAAAAGATCGTGGTGATCGGCGGTCAGGACGCCAACGGCGATTCGAACGACTACTTTACTCGACTCTTTGCCGCCGTCCCAAGCGACGCCTTCGTCATCTCGTTTGGCGACGTGAAATTCCGCTTTGATCGGTCTTTAATCACGCCGACTCCATACGGCGTGACGAAGCTCGTCGACGTCGGAAGCGAGCGCGACGCCAACGCCGCTCTGCGCTTTGCCAACACGCTGACCGCAGAGTTGGATCGCGAACCGGGCAACGCGCCGTTGGCCTTCTTCGTCAGCTTGTGGGGCGAAACTTCCCTCGCGTTCCTTCTTTCGCTTTGCGCGTTGGGATATCGAGGAGTCGTCGTCGGTCCTAAGCCGCCCGCATGTTGGACCCCTGCGTTTGTCAACGCCATGCGCGAACGCTTTGGCGTGAGACTTGCCGACGATCCCGCCGCCGACTTGGCTCAATGATCGTCCGTTGACTATCGACCAGCGAAGAAGCTCTTTTCGCTGGTCTTTTTCCTTTATATAGACGTCTGCGCTTGATTTCTTTGCGCAACGAGGTTCTTTGATACTATGAACTACGCCGCCGACCAAACGAACGACAACTGCGCGGAATCGCAACCCTCAAAGGTTCGCGATTCGAAAATCACCCGCCTCCTCGGCGCATACGCGCCCTTCTGGTTCGCTTTAGTCTCTCTTCTGATTTACTATATCTCCCTACCCCCTGTGGGACTGCGCTACACGATCTTTATCGTCCCGATGATTTGGGCGGGCCTTCTCGTTCCATATCGGTTTCAACGCGCGTCTAAGAAGGAAGCCGTCGCAGAATCGCGCGCAAAAAGAGTTCTCCTCTTTCCCGTCCGCTTTTGGGGACGCGGAGAATATCGACAATATTGGCTGGCGTTTTTCCTCTTCTGGCTCACGACGCTCGTCTGGGTAAGTTATCCGCACCCCGGCACGATTTTGGGATGGATAGCGCTGAGCGGGTATTTGGCGATCTATTTGCCGATCTTCGTCATGCAGACGCGCGCGCTCAATCGCGCGTTGAAATTCCCGATCTGGCTTGCCTCCGCGCTCTCGTGGCTCGCGTGCGAGGCGCTGCGAAACGTCGTTATGGGCGGATTCTCATTCGCCGGACTTTCCCACGCCTTGTACGACGTTCCGCCCCTTATCCAGATCGCGGCGCTCTTTGGAGAATATGGCGTCGGCGTCATGATCGTAGCGCTGGGGGCGCTCTTCGCGTCGGGTAATCGACGTTCTCAGAGCGTCGCCGTCATCCTTTTCCTCGCCAACTTTATTTACGGTTACTCGTTCCTACAATCTCTCGACGAACTGGCGCTTCAGACCTCGTCGCACGGAGCGCGACCGATGCGCGTTGCGCTTCTTCAGGACGCGACGGCGTATCGCTTTCCCGTTCCCGAAGAGACGAACCGGCGCGTGGAAGAGTCGTATCTCTCCCTTGCGCGCGAAGCGAGCGAAGATCCGGAAGGGTATGATTTGATCGTGTGGCCGGAAGGAACTTTTCCGGACTTCTATTTCGATTTAAGTTGCGAACCGTCGTCCCTCAAAGGCGCGGATCCGGACGCGAATAATTTCGCCGAGTCGAAAAGATACGCGCGGGAATGGATCATGCGCACGATTCGTAAGACGCGATTGAGCTTCGCGAATCTTTCGTCGCGTCTTAAAACGCCGCTCGTTCTGGGGGCGTCCGCCGCCGTTTTCGACGAAGAAGGCGCTGTCGAGTCTTATAATTCGGCGATTTACGTTCCGTATTTCGGCACGGAGGAGGAGTGCGCCGCGCTTGGACCCGAGATCACTGAAAACGCGCCGACTTCGACTCTCGAACTCCCGGAGACGACGAGCTTTCGACGTTACGACAAAGTCGCGCTCGTGATGTTCGGAGAATACGTTCCTTTTGTCGACTATCTCCCGGACGCGTGGAAGATCAAAGCGGTTTGCGCCGACGTCGCGTTGGGACGCGGGCGCGGCCCGACCCTCTTCCAAGTTCCTTCGCGCGACGGGGCGGCGAGGTATCTTGTCGCGCCGAACGTCTGCTTCGAGAGTTCCATCCCGCATTTCATCTCTCGACAAATGGCCGCGTTTCGCAGCGTCGATCTGGACGCGGACGTTTTGCTCAATATCTCTAGCGACGGGTGGTTCCGCAACGGGGCGCAGACGGATCTGCATTTGGCGACGATGGTCTACCGCGCGATCGAGTCGCGCCGTCCCCTCGCGACGGCGACCCACGGCGGTTTTTCCGCGTATATCGACGCGGGGGGGCGCGTTGTCGCGAAGGGTAAGCGCGGGGTGACGCAGATCGTCGACGCGCGGATTCCGATCGTAAAGACGCGTCCGAAAGGACTCCTTCAAACGACTCGCGACGGAAAGACGGTCGACATTTTCGTCGCCGACTTGTTGCGGCGGTGCGGATATGGTATATTCATTGCGTGTTGCGCTTTACAGACGATTCTTGTCGTGACGAATCGTCGCCGCGGCGCGAAGAACGACGAATCTTGTTCGGAGAGGAGGGGAAAATGCGAAGAGAACTCTCTTTAAGGTTTTGGGCGCTTTGCGCGTTCCTTACGACGGCGTCGACGTTCGTCGCCGCGCCGGGGGCCGCTCAGGAGATTAAGTGGACGCCGATCTATCGCGGCGTGGCGCTGACGTCTTTCGAAGAAAAGGAACCGCTCCGTAAAATTGTCGTAGCGCGCGTCGACGTCAAGGAGCCGGGAATCTCCTTCGTGACGACTGAGCCCAATCCGAACTTTTCGGAAGATCAGAACGAAACGGTGCGGGAAACGACGCGAACCTTCCTCGAGCGCAACGGCCTTGCGCTTGCAGTCAACGGAAACTACTACACCCCCTTTGGCGGACGGACGATTACGAAGCCCGGCGACTCCAACCTACGCGGTTTAGCGGTCTGCAACGGCTTTGTCGAGTCTCGGCCCGAACCGGGCTTTCCTTCTTTTGTCGTCAAGCGCGACGGTACCTTAGAGATTCGCGACTACGCCGTCGACGAAGATCTTTCCGACGTCTATATCGCCGTTTCAGGCCCCGCGATCGTCCTCAAGGACGGCGCCGTCGTCCCGCAAGACAACAAGGATACGCATCCGCGTACCGCCGTCGGAATCTCGAAGAATCGTCGTTACGTCTATTTTATGACGATCGACGGAAGACGTCCGGAACATAGCGTCGGCGCGACGTTGGAGCAAGTCGGGGAGGCGCTCTTGAAAGTCGGCGCGTTTCAGGGCCTTAATCTCGACGGCGGCGGATCGACCACGATGGTCGCGCGCGATAAGGACGGTTCCGCGACGATCCTCAACTGGCCGATCAACGCGATTTCACCCGACGGGCTCCGCTTCAACGGCAATGCGATCGGCGTTACGGCGATGGGAGCGCCGCGCAAAACTCTCGCTCGCACGACGAAGATTTACAACGACGGCTCGCCCGTCGAGTGGACGCCGACTTTCAAAGGAATCGACCTAGCGCGATGGACCGAATACGACGGTCAGCTGCATCAAGTCTACGCCGCGCGAATCGACATGCGCGAAAAAGGCGTCGCGTTGAGGACGACGCCGCCAAACGCGGATTTCGCGTTCGACACGCGCGAAACGACGCGACAGACGACCGCGGGATTCCTCGAAGCGACCGACGGTGTGAAGATCGCCGTCAACGCGAATTTCTATTCGCCATTTAACGCGCAAACGATCGCCGCGCCGGGGGATTCGAACCTCTGCGGCCTCGCCGTTTGCGACGGGGTCGTCGAGTCGAAGCCGGAGAAGGGGTTCCCCTCATTTATCCAGACGAAGGACGGAAAGCTGGCGATACGCAACGTCGATCCGGAAGAATCCCTCGACGATATTCGACTCGCCGTTTCAGGTAATATGATCGTCCTCAAGGGGGGCGACGTCGTTCCGCAAGGGGACAAAGCCGTACACCCGCGCACAGCGGTGGGATATTCCGCCGATCAACGTTATCTTTATCTGATCGCGATCGACGGTCGCCAGAAGGAATATAGCGTCGGCGCGACTTACGAAGACGTCGGAAGGGCGTTGAAGCTTTGCGGGGCGTGGGACGGTTTGAATCTCGACGGGGGCGGCTCGACAACGATGGCGGTTCGCGGCGACGACGAAAAGGCGATCGTCGTGAATCGACCGATTAACGGAACTCCCGACAAGCTTCGTTTCAACGCCAATTCGCTTGGCGCGACGGCGGAAGGGGCGATTCTGAGTCCGACTCCCGACGGTCGAGACGCGGCGAAAAAGTAAGCGCGCAATAAAAAACGCCTCGACGCGAGTCGTCGGGGCGTTGCGTTTTAATGAGAAGCGTTCTTCAGTCGTCGTAATCGTCTTCGAGATCGAATTCTTCGTCGACGTCGTCGTCGGCGGAGGCGAGCATTTGGTTCTCTGATTCTGACCCTTCCCGTCCGTAGTCTTCATCATCTTCGTCAAAGTCGTCGTCGGCGGAGGATATGACGGAACCTTGGGAAGGATCAAGCGCGACGAAATCCGACTTCGATTGGCCTTCGTTTGGGAAACGCCGGAGGAGTTCGCCTAGAAATTCTAACAGTTTCTGACGCGATGATTCCGACAGTTCTCCAAGGAGAGAAGAGAGGTATTCTAACGCGTCTTCCTTCGACGTTTTAGAATGATTTGTTTTGTTAGCGGCCATATAAATCAACCTCTTTAGTGATTGCGTTAGTCTTGAAAGAATCGATATTTAGACGCCATTATAGAAAGTTTATCGAGAGTATTTGAAAACTCTAGGAGACTAACGTCAAGTTTTGTCGTTTTTCCCTGCGTCGTCGGCGTCTAGACGCGGAAAGTGAATTCAAAGCCAATCGAGAACCTTGCTGATTTTGTCGGTCTACGCGCTGATTCCTCGAATCCGCGCTCTTCGTTCGTCATTTTAATCGTAGAAGAAATAAAACGCAAGAGATATTTTGGGAACTTATTGACGTATATTCCATCAATTGACTAGCATTTCAATTTCGAACTTGCAGCAGCGCGCCAAGCAAGGATGGAAAGCGCTCTTACTTATGATTGATTTAACAAACGTTGTTTTACTTTAGGCGAAGTCTTGAGTAAAGAGCGCTTCTTTTGACAGGAGAATGGTTGCATGAGAAGGATGAATACACAGACCGCGATTTGGCGGCGAGTTCTCTGCGCCTGCGCGATTATTATCGCGTGGAGCGCGGGACTCGGACAAGGCTCGGTCGCCGCTCAGGAGAGTGTTATGGTACGGGATCCTATTGTTAATCCGAAAACTTCGGAAATTCCCCTCGCCGGAATCTCGACAATTTCCCCCCAGGAGGCGGATAAGCTTATGGAGGGAAAGAGTCCGGACGACCTCATGACCTGCGTTGAAAGGCTCGACTCAGAGAACCTTTATAAAGACGCCGTCGTCGTTCTTAAACGCGTCGTCGACGTCGGGTGGATCAACGACGACTCCTTCGCCGCGCAGGCGAAGCGCGCCCCAAACTCTGAGGATACCTATTCCCGCGCGATGCGCAGGCTCGTAAACGACTATATGCGCTCAAACGATTTCGCTTCCGTCGACGCGCTCCTGGAGGAACAGGCGAAACTCCGCGCGACTAGCTGGCGCACTCTGACGCTCGTCGCCGATCTCTACGCGCAAACTCCCCGAGAACTTTATCGCGTTTCCGACAATCTTCAGTTTGAATTCGTCGACGGAGCGGAAGTCGTTTCTCGCGCCGAACGCCTTCGAACTCGGCGATTGCAACTTTACAACGAAGCGAGGAAACTGGCTCGCGATTATTCAGGCGCTTCTAGGAATATCGACGCGCTCATTACTTCCCTATACAACGGCTTCGTCGCTACCTTAAAAGAGAATCGTCCAAACTTCTTCAAATACGAACTTCTCACCGATCTGACGACTTTGCCCGAGGTTGAACCGATCTCGTACTCCGCCCCGCCTTACGGACAGGGAGCCCCCGTCGACGAGAATGGCGATCCGATCTTCTATCATGCGCCAAAGAGTTTCGAGGAGGCCGCCAACGACGGCGAGCGAATCCAAGCGCTTTACAACGAGCTATGCGAAGTCGTTCCCTCGCAACGCGCCGCCGTCCTCAAGACTCGCGCATATGACGCGCGCGCTTTCTACGGGGTCACGACGCTTGCCTCTTATAACGTCTGGCGTAATTTAGACGACGAACAAAAAAGGGCCGCGGCGCTCGCCTCCTTAGAAGAGCTCGCCGACAATGAGACGGTCGCGCGACTAGCCAACGGCGTCCGCTCCTTCACGCTCCCTGAGGATTACGCGTATATCGACTTGTTCCGCGAAGCGCGCGACGAGATCGAAAAGACCGGGAATTTCGACGACTCCATATATTTGGCGCTCGCGCAAGAGTTTGAAATGCGCGGACAGTTGGAGCGCGCCGCCGACGTCCTGCGCGACGAGATCGACACGCTTAAACGCAAAGCCGAGCGGCTCAAGCTTGACTCCTACGCCCCTGAAATTATGAAACGCGCGCAAGCGTACCTGTCGCAAATCGTCGATCCGCGCGCCGCTTTCGACGTTTCGTCGCAAGTCCTCGGAGAAAAAGCGAAGCTCGTCTTGCGTTCCCGTAATTCAAAAAGCGTCAAAGTCGTCGTTCGTCGACTCGACGTCGACGCGATCTTTGATCGACTCCTCACGGAAGAATCGGACAAGTGGCTTGATTACTCTGTAGACGGTCTCCTCGACGAGTTCATTCACGCGCTCTCTTTGGGAAAACCGCAGAACGATCGGGAAAAGAGTCTTATCGCCGACGTCGACCCGCCGAAAAAATTTATTGGTAAGGAAGTCGCGTCCCTAAACGTCGCCGTGGAGAACGCGCCGGGGCATAAAGATACTTTGACCGAATTCGAGATTCCGAATCTTGCGCCGGGCGCGTACCTCGTCGAGGCTCTTTCGAAAAACGGGAAGGAAGAAACGAAGGATTCCGCCGTCATTTGGACGCGTTCCGCTACCATGGCGCGACGCTTGCAAAAAATGGAAGACGGAAGCGACTCCGCGACCCTTTACTTCATGGATACCGTAAACGGCAAACCTCTCTCAAATACGAAGCTTGAAATTACCTCCCTCGGCTGGAATGGGAAAGATAACCGCGTCGTTCGATGCGTTTATGACAAAACGACAGACGAAAAGGGCGCCGTCGACGTCGAGTTTTTCGAGAACGACAGTCGGCGTTCTCCCAGATTAACGGTCGTGAAGAAAGTCGACGCGAAGGGGAATAAGGAATTATGCGCGTTTAGCAACTACCTAAGCTTCTCTCGTTTGCTCCCCGATCGCGCAACGTTCGCAGAGAAAGGGCTGGTAATTACCGACCGCCCGATCTATCGTCCGAAACAACGCGCGAACTTCAAAACGTGGATTGGATACGCGCGCTACGATAAAGACGGATTTGATAATTTTTGCGCGGATGAAACCGTCGCGTATATAATATATTCCCCAACTGGAGAAATCGTCGCCAAAAAGACCGGCGTTAAACTCGATCAGTACGGCGGTTTTAGCGACTTCTTCGAGATTCCCGAATCCGCGCAATTAGGCTCTTATCGAATTTGCGTTGGAAGCGAATTCAACGAAGACGACGTATTCGACGACAACGACGACACGCCTGCGTTGAGGCAAACTTACGCCTCGGGCTACTTCCGCTTGGAAGAATATCGCAAGCCGGAGTTCAAAGTCTCCGTAGAAGCGCCGACCGAGCCCGTCGCGCTTGGCGATAAGTTCAAAGCGACGATTCGCGCCGAATACTATTTTGGCGCTCCCGTCGCGAACGGAAAAGTGAAATACACCGTCGCGCGATCGACCCTCGACGCGCGGTGGTCTCCCCCGAGATATTGGGATTGGTTCTACGGCCCCGGATATTGGCGCATGTCGTACGACGCGGCCTGGTATCCGGGTTGGGAGCGCTGGGGCGATTGCGTCGTTTCTCCTCGTCGTTTCGGTGTCTCCGAAGTCGTTCTCTCCGGAGAAGGCGAGTTGAATGAAGAGGGCGTCTTGGAGCTGGAAATCGATTCCTCAATGGCGAAAAAGCTCTATCCGACGGAGAATCAGTCCTACTCGATTCACGCGGAAGTCGTCGACGATTCGCGACGCGTTGTGAGCGGAACCGGCTCCGTCAAAGCGGCGCGCAAGCCCTTCTCGGTCGTCGCCTGGTTTGACAAGGGGTTCTATCGCCAGGGCGAAACGATGAACGCGAGCTTCCAGACGCGTCGCGTCGACGGCAAACCGGTTCCCGGAAAAGTCGTCGTGAAACTCTACTCGATCGCCTACGACGGCGTCGACGAGGAAGGAATCGCCAAAGCGACGGAGACGGAGGTCTTCTGCGAAGAAACAAGCGTTGACGAAACCGGCGCGGGATCCTTGAAGATCGCCGCTCCCAAACCGGGACAATACCGCCTTTCCTGCGCGGTGACGACCGACGAAGGTCTGAGCGAGGAAGGGGGACGTTTAATCGTCGTCTCGGGCTCTGATTCCGCCGCCGTCGGGGAAGTCGGGTCTTGCCGATTCAACGCGCTGGAGATCATCTCCGATAAGCCGGAATATGCGCCCGGCGATACGGCGAGGATTCAAATCTCGTCGAGCAAACCCGACGCGAGCGTCTACTTCTTCACGCGCTTCGGGATGGACGCCGAGTCCTCTGTTCCGCAACTAATCACGCTGCAAAACGGAGTCGCGTACGTCGACGTTAAAATCGAAGAGCGCGATCAACCGAACTTCTACGTCGACGCGATGACAGTATTCGAAGGGCGATTCTATCAAGAAACGCGCCAAATTTGCGTTCCTCCCGTGAAACGCGTCCTCGACGTCGAGGTTACGCCCGCCCAGGAACGCGTCAAGCCCGGCGAGAAACTCAAGATCAAGTTGCGCCTTACCGATCCTAACGGCGAGCCCGTCGTCGGTCAAACGGTCGCGACCGTCTACGACGCGTCCCTTGAAGCGATCTCCGGAGGCCCGAACGTCGGCGATATCCGCAAGTATTTCTGGGATTGGAAGCGCCATTCTCGCGGCGGATTCGAGTCGACGATCCTCTCAAGCGTTTACTCTAACGTCTTCTCGTCTCGATCTCCGCGCGTCTCTTACGACGAACGCCTGCGAATCCTGGGAAATCTCTACGGCTATTCCGGCCATGTTATGGGCGGAGGCGGTCTTTATCTAGGGGCCAAGTCGTATGGAATGTCTGCGGTCAGGCGCGATGAAATCGCTGTGGAGGAAGACGGCGTCGTAGCGTTAGATTCCGAGCCGATGGCGATGGCCGCTCCTATGATGGCGAAGGCTGGCGCGGCGACGAACTCCTCAGGCATGATGGCGAATAGGGCGGTCATGGACGACGGCGCGAGCCTTGAAGCGCAGGAGATAGGAGACGTCTCCGCAGCCCCGGCGCCGACCGAGGAGCTTGCCGAAGCGGTCGTTCGTACGAATCTCGCCGACCTTGCATACTGGGCCGCCGACCTGACCCCAGACGACGACGGCGCGATCGAAATCGAGATCGACGTCCCAGAGAATCTCACGACGTGGAACGTCTACGCGTGGACTGTCGCCCCTGGACTGCGCGTCGGTTCCGGAAAATCCTCTTTCATCACGACGAAAGACGTGATCGTCAGGATGGAGAAGCCCCGATTCTTGACGCGCGGCGACGAAGCGGTTCTTTCCGCCGTCGTTCATAATTACTCCGATTCCGACAAGAGCGCGACCGTCTCTCTCTCCTTCCCCGAGGGCGAAGGGAAGGAAGGCGCGCTGGAACTTCTCGATCCTCAAGAAGTGAAGGTCGACGTTCCGGTCAACGGCGCCCAGCGCGTCGACTGGCGCGTCAAAGCGACGAAGACGGGAGAGATCAATCTCCTCATGAAGGCGCTCGCGACGGGAGAGTCGGACGCGATCCAAGAATCGCTGACGATTAACGAACACGGAATCGACAAACAAATCGCCTTCTCCGGAATGAGAACGCGCAAGCCTGGCGAGGACGAGAATTTCGTTCGAGAAATCACGACGACGATCGACGTTCCGGCGGAGCGTCGCGAAGATTCCGCGTCCTTGACGTTGCGATATTCGCCGACCCTCGCGGGCGCGATTCTTGACGCGATTCCGTATCTCTCGGACTATCCTTACGGGTGCGTTGAGCAGACGTTGAATCGGTTCCTTCCAGCGGCGATCGCGCGTAAGACGCTCGGCGATCTTGGTCTTGATCTTGAGACGATCGGGGCGAAGAGGGCGAACTTGAACGCGCAGGAACTCGGAGACGCGGCGGCTCGCGCTCGGCAGTGGAAACGCTCGACGAAGAAGGACGCCGTCTTTGATTCGGAAGAGATGGATCGCATGGTTAAAGCTGGCGTCGACTCTCTGACGTCGCGTCAAAATTCCGACGGAGGTTGGGGATGGTTCGCTGGCTGCGACTCCTCCGCGCATATCACCGCGCTGGTAACTCGAGGGCTCTACCTTGCGAAGAAGTGCGATTGCAAGGTGAACGACGCGTCCGTTGAACGCGCCGCCGAATGGCTCCTCAACTACGAACGCGTCCAAGTTAATAAGATTTTGCGCGGCCGCGTCTTGACGGAAGAGGAGAAGAAAGATCCTACGAAGTGGGATACGTGGAAACCCGCCGCAGATCACGTCGACGCGTTTGTATATTGCGCGCTCGTCGAATGTGGGCGTTTGCCGAGCGCGTTTGACGGCGCCTTCGTCGACGATAAGGAGGGCAAGTTGACCGAGTCGGGCGCGACCCTCGAGGGTACCCTCGCGGTGATGAAAGAGCTTCTCTGGGACGCTCGACAAAACTTGTCGCTTTTGACGCTGGCGAGCTACGCGGAAGCGTTGGCGCTGGAAGAAAGCGTCGACGAAAACGCGGCGCTGAGGATCGAAACGGTCTTGCGCGTCCTGGCTCAGTCGCGAAAGGCGGACGACGAGAACCAGACGCTTTGGCTCGATTTAAGCTCCGACGGCGATTGGCTCTGGTGGCGATGGTATGAGTCGGAATTCGAGACGCAGGCCGCTTATTTGCGACTCTTGTGCGTCGTCGATCCGCAGATTCTCGACAAGGTGGGAATCGCGCAAGACGCTCCGAGATTGATCAAGTATCTCCTCAACAACCGCAAACACGCGACGCGATGGAATTCGACCCGCGACACGGCGACGTGCGTGGAAGCCTTCGCGGAGTATCTTGCGAAGACGAAGGAACTCAAGACGCGGCAACGCGTCGAGGTCTTCATGGACGGAGAGAAGATCGACGAATTGATCTACACGCCGGAGAATCTCTTCGAGACGGACGGCACGGTCGTTATTCCCGCGAATAAGCTGACGACCGGCGCGCATAGCGTTTCGTGGCGAATCGAGGGAGACGGCGCGTCCTACGCCAACTCGTATTTCGAGTTCTTCACGCTGGAGGATCAGATTACGAGCGCCGGACTGGAGGTGAAGGCGGAGCGCCGATACTTCAAACTCGTCGAGGATGAGAACGCGGAAGCGATCGTTGCGGGAGGTCGCGGACAGGCGCTTCGACAGCGCGTGGAACGCTATCGTCGCGAACCTCTCAACGCTGGCGACGAAGTGAAGTCGGGGGATCTGATCGAGGTGGAAATCCTGATCGATTCGAAGAACGATTACGAGTCGATTATGATTCGCGATCCGAAGCCCGCGGGGTTCGAAACGGTCGACTCGAGGAGCGGATATCGCTACGACATGGGGTTGAGTTCCTACGTGGAATTCCGCGACGCGGCGGTATGCTTCTTCGTGGAGAATCTCGCGCAGGGCCGATCGCGCGCGACGTATCGTATGCGCGCGGAGACCCCCGGTTCCTTCTCCGCGTTGCCGACGACTATTGAAGGAATGTACGCCCCGGAACTAAAGGGGAACTCCGACGAGTTCAAGACGAAGGTCGTCGATTGAGGAAAGGCTCAAGCGTTGAGACGCGCGACGACGAATGATTGAAAAGAAACGTCCGTTTGAAGAAACGGGCGTTTTTTTATTGGTTCGCGTCTCCTTGAGTATAATATGGGAAAGGTAGGCGCCGCCGCGCCGCGAGAGGAGCTAAATGACGATGAAAATTCTTATTGCGATTAACCAGTCGCGCGTCTTGTATGATTTTAAACGCGAACTTGTGGACGCGCTTGCGGCTCGCGGCGCGGAGGTGATTTTAACGCTCGAAGAAGATTTTAGAGCGGAGTATTTTAAAAAGAAGAATTACCGGATTCTTCCCGCGCCGATTGATCCTCGGGGAATGAATCCGGTTAGCGACGCGAAGCTGAGTCGTTTTTACCGCGAGCTGTTGACGAAGGAGCGTCCCGACGCCGCGTTGACGTTCACGATCAAACCGAACGTATATTGCGGGAGGCAGTGCGCGAAACTGGGGATTCCGTATTACGCGACGATTTCGGGACTCGGCTCGGCGTTGAACGGGTCGCGTCCGTTGCGCGCGCTGGCGTCGTTTTTGTATCGTCGCGGGCTGAGGGGAGCGGAACGCGTTTTTTGTCAGAACGCGGCGATCGCGACGTGGGCGGAGAGTCGGGGAGTCGCGACGAAGGCGCGAATTGAAGAGATTCCGGGGAGCGGGGTCGATTTGACGCGTTTTAGGGCGCTTCCTTATCCGGAAGAAGAGGAGGGGGCGACGATTCTCTTTATCGGACGACTGATGCGCGATAAGGGGATCCGCGAATACGTGGAGTGCGCGAGGAGGGTGAAGGAGACGCGCCCGGCGACGCGGTTTTTGATCGTTGGGGCGCAGGAGACGGGATGTCCGGAACACGCTTTGGCGGAGGAAGCGGCGAAAGAGGGAATCGTGGAATATTGCGGATATCAGATGGACGTGACCCCTTATATCGAGAAGGCGAGCGCGGTGATGTTGCCGAGCTATCATGAGGGGTTGTCGAACGTTCTTCTCGAGGGGGCGGCGTGCGCCAGGCCCCTTTTGGCGTCGAACGTGCCGGGTTGCGCGGAAATTTTCGACGAAGGGATCACGGGGTTTGGATTTGAAGCGAGGTCGGCGGACTCGGCGTATGAGGCTCTGCAACGATTTTTAGCGCTCGATCGTGAGACGCGCGCGCAGATGGGTCTTCGTGGAAGAGAGAAGATCGCGGCTTCTTTTTCGCGAGAGGACGTCGTTGGGAGGTATTTGAGGGCGCTTTTCGGAGAAAAAGAGGTTTGAGAGACGCTATATACGCGTCTTTTGGAAAATCTTGACAAAATATTGAGTTTGCGTAAAATGAGACAAAAAGGTAAAATAACCGTATTGCGAGTTCCTATTTAACGGAATAGAAGGATTATAGCTCCCGTGGGGACAAAAGAGCGGATATCGGCGCCTTTTTTTTAACCTTCACCGCAGAAAAAAGCCGATTTATTTGGTATACTGACGGAGTACCCGTTGCGAGACAACCTCGGAAGAGAATTGCCGACGCTGATTGGGGATAGGTTTTAGAGCAGTCATCTGCGACAAACTATAAAGGAATATATTCAATGAGCGCGACGACGAATAAGACAGAGAAGACGATGAACATGAAGATAGCCAGAGAGGCCGCAGAGCGATTTGTGAAGGATCGCGCTGCGGAAGTTGAAGCTGGCATGAACTCTTTGGAGCTCGCGAGTTTTGCGCGCGATCTGCTCCAGAAAGAGAATTATGAGGCGCTCGGTCGCCTTCTTGCCGTCAACTGACGTTCGTTGTCGAGCGTTTTGACGAGATCGTTTACCCCGTTTTTATTCACATCGATAAAAAGAAACGTCGCGCGGCTTTTGGGCCATGCGGCGTTCGTTATTTCTTGTCGGAAGGAAGAGACTATTGGTTATGCTTTTTGACGAATTCGACAAGAGGCGTTGGGTCGGGGAGGGAGTGCGGATGGTGATCCTGCCCAGGCTTGAGGATGAGTTCGATCTCGCCGCCGCATGATTCGTAGAGTTTCTTGAAAGGACGCCAGTTTTCGTCGCCGGGAACGACGCGATCGGAGTCGCCGCAGACGAGGAAGATAGCGACTCCATGATCGGCGAGGCGTTGACAACCTTCTTTGTTGTCTTTAGGGGTGAGGGGGTAAGCGAGGGCTTCTTCTTCGGAGAGCTCGTAGCTGGCGAGGACGTCGTTCCAGTCTCCGTCGCTACGCATACCTGTCATGAATCCTCCGGGCCAGCTTTTGAAGTCGAGGACGGGATTGTCAATATAGATGGTAGCGACTTCGTCGGGGTATTGGAACGCCCAGTTTGTGGTATAGAGACCGCCGCGACTCATACCTTCGAGATTCGCTTTAGGGGCGAGTTTGAGCTCCGCGCGGAGCCATTCATAGTATCGTTGCCAGAGGGCGACAGATTTAGGGGAGCCCATGAGGGGAGCGGAATCGACGTAGACGAGCGTGTAGCCAAGATCGAGCATTGCGCGATCAAATTGGGGTTCGTGTCCGAAGAAGCGCGCGCGCCAGATCCACGGAGAACCGGGAGCTTTCTCGCGAGGGAGCACGACTTTCGCCGCGCGTCCGTCAAATTGGAAATCGTGCGCTTCATAGCCGAACCAATCGGAAACCTGTCCCGGCCACGTCGTTTCAGGCGCGGCGCCTTGAACCGATGGCGCGGAGAAAAGGGTTAGCGTCAACAGGAAAAGAAGAATAACGAGGCGTTTCATGACGATTCTCCAGAGGTGAATTGGATGACAAACGCGCGACGCCGACCATGCGCGTTTCTTTTTCCGTATAGTATAACAAATAGACGCGTCGACGTCTAAACTTTGACCCTCGACGCGTTTCTATCACGTCCGACTTCGCAAAGAAAAAAGCGCCCCCGCAGACTGAACCGCGCGGAGGCGCTTTGTTTTATCGGCGCGCGGCGCTCTTGACGACGCGGCGCGTTAGACTACGCCGAGAACTACTTGCGAAGCGAGGTGTTCGATTCGAACATCTTCTCCGCGGGATACTTGAGGACTTCGCGGTCGTAGGACATGAAGCCGTTGACTTCGATTTCAACGTCCGTCGTCTGCGTGTAGACCGCCGCCGAAAGACCCTTTTCGATCAGAGGACGAAGGCCCGCGTTCAATTCGTTGTAACGATTGAAGAGCGCGTCTTTGTCTTCAAAGCTGACGTAACCCCAGTTGCCGTTTTCCTTCCAAGAGTGTCCCTTGACGGGAAGGCCTAAACCGCCGTATTCGCCGAGAACGGAAGCGCGATCTTCTTCCGTGGGGAACATGCCGGGGCCGGGATAGTTGTGCATGTCGTGGACGTCGCCGCATTGACGATCGGTCCAACCGGAGGCGCAGTTGACCAGACGCGTCGGGTCAAGAGTGCGGCAGAGATCGACGATGCGGTGCGTGTCGAACTGACCCCAACCTTCGTTGAAGGGAACCCACATCACGATGCTGGGGAAGAAGTCGAGCGCGTCGAACATCTGACGAAGTTCAACTTCGTAGTAGGAGACGGACTCGGGGGAGCGTTCCGCGTCGGGATCGTTGCCGCCGATGTAATGCTTCGTGTCGCCGCTGGGCATGTCTTGCCAGACGAGGAAACCCATCTTGTCGCACGCGTAGTAGTAACGCGCGGGCTCGACCTTGATGTGTTTGCGCAGCAT
>SFIW01000059.1 GCA_004556055.1 Planctomycetaceae bacterium | reverse complement strand
GCGCGAAAAATCGCGCGCCTATTTAAACGAAGAGCGGCGCTTCGCGCAACAAGACGGAAGCGTCGCTACAACCCACACTCGAGAAGGCGGTAGAAAACTAGATCAGTTTTCAGCCGCGTCCTTCTTCACGAAATCAGCAAAAGCGGAAAGAATAGTGCGCGTGATCTTGCCGGGCTTGCCGTCGCCAATCTCGCGTCCGTCGACGCCCACGACGGGGATCAATTCCGCCGCGCTGCCGGTGAGGAAACATTCGTCCGCTGTGTAGACGTCGTGGCGCGTAAACGCCGTTTCGGAACACTCGAGCCCAAGTTCGCGGCAAATCTCAATGACGGTGTTGCGCGTAACGCCCTCGAGGATGCACGCGTCGATCGGCGGAGTGCGAAGCTTGCCGTTCTTCACGATGAAGATATTGTCTCCCGTACATTCGCAGACGTCGCCCTTGTGGTTGAGCATGAGCGCTTCTTCGCAGCCCGCGTAGTACGCTTCGATCTTCGCCAGAATGTTGTTCAGGTAGTTGAGGGACTTAACGCGCGCGTTAAGGGAGTCGGAGGGATTGCGAATCGTGCTCGCGGTAACGATCTTGATCCCCTTCTCATAAAAGTCGGCGGAATAGAGGGAGAGCGCCTGCGCGATCACGATGACCTGCGGATCGTGGCAGAGGTGCGCGTCGAGACCGAGCGTTCCTTCGCCGCGCGTTACGATAAGGCGAATATACGCGTCTGTGAAACCGTTCGCTTTAACCGTCGCATAAATCGCGTCGACGACTTCATCCTTCGTCATCGGAATCTTAATGTCGAGCGTTTTCGCGGAATCCCATAGACGGTCGATATGCTGCTTGCAGCGGAAGATCTTGCCGTTATAAACGCGGATTCCTTCGAAAAGACCGTCGCCGTATAAAAAGCCGTGATCGAAAACGCTGACTTTCGCGTTTTCTTGATCTACCAACTGACCGTTCATAAAAATCTTAATAGACATAGCAAATTCGCCTTTCGATCAAATTCTCAACGCGGGTACGCGCGACGCGTCATGCAAGACGGCGTCGATAGGCACACGCTTTCCCATCGTTCGTCTTATTGTAACATAGAACGCAATTTCTGACAAGTTCCCCAGTTTAATCGAGACGCGCTTTCTCCTTATTTCAACTGTTCTTCATGCACGACTTGCCCGTCGACGATACGAATCGCTCGATCTGCGTCGCGCGCCTGACTCATGTCGTGCGTCACCATAACGACGGTCAACTTCTTTTCCTCGTTGAGACGTCGCAGAAGATCGAGAACGTCTGCGGACGCTTTCGAATCGAGGTTCCCCGTCGGTTCGTCGGCAAGAAGGAGACGAGGACCGGCGATCAGCGCTCGAGCTATCGACGCGCGTTGCATTTCGCCCCCTGAGAGTTCGTTCGGGCGATGACGCAGACGATGCGACAATCCGACAAGGTCGAGAAGTTCCTTCGCTTCGCGAACGTACATGGAGCGACGACGAAGATACTTCAAGACGCCGTCGCGTATCATGAGGGGCGTGAGAACGTTCTCAAGGGTCGTCATCTCGGGAAGAAGATGATAGAACTGGAAGATCATGCCGATGAAATGGTTGCGCAAAGAGTCGCGTTGCCCCATCGGGAGGTTGTCGATTCGTTGCCCATCGAAGTAGATGGAGCCGGAATCGGGAACGTCGAGGGTTCCAAGAAGGTGCAGGAGCGTGCTCTTGCCCGATCCGCTCTGTCCGACCACTGCGAGAAACTCCCCTTCGTGAACGGTCAGATTGACGCCGCGCAGGACGGGAACGACGTTTTTCCCCATAGTATAGCCTTTGTAGAGGTCGGAAACGACCATAATTTCGGGGCGGACGTTTCGAGGCTCCTCATTACGTTCAGTTGGGAACGCGGCGTGAGACGCGGAGACGCGACGCGCGGGCTTCGGAGATTGCGACGCGTCAAGCTCGGGCGCGGCGGCTTGAGCTTGAACCGCGATTGGCTTAGGGTGAGGAGACGAAACGGAGTCTTCTTCGAGATCGGCGCTTGGCGCGACTTCGGTCGCGGTCTCTCCGATAAGTTCGCGGCGAAGGTTGCGCAGCGTTGGGCTGACCTCGCTCATGCGTTCTTTTGGGGCGTTGGAGGCGCGCAATTTGCGCAGCGCTTCGGCGCGGTTATTCGGGGCGACGGGGGTCGGCGTCTCGTTGGGGACGCGCGGTTCGGAGCTCGTGGCGACGGGGGTCGCAACGGAACGTCGTCTGAGGGACGCTAAAATCTCCGCGTCTTTGGTTCTCGATTCGTCGTTATTCATCTGTTTGTGTAATCCGCTAATGGGGATTCTTCAAGTTAGAGTCAAAGAGGAATTGAAACAAAAGAAGGGCCAGGGGGCGCTCCGCGTCAAACGCGGAGCGTGTCGACGGGCTTGAGCCGCGCGGCGCGAACTGCGGGAATAACGCTTGCGCCAGTGGCGACGAAGAGCGCTCCGACGTCGATCCAGAAGACGGTCCACGGATCGACAATCGCGGGGACTTTTGAGAACATGTAGATTGTGGGATCGAAGACTTCGTGCCCCATGAGTCGTGAGAGGAAGTCGGCGATCTCTTGAAGATGCGCGATGAACCAGAAGGCGAGGATCATCCCCAAAGATGTTCCGACGACGCCGAGGGCAAGCGCGTAGAAGAGAAAGATCTGGAGGATTCCGGCTCCGCTAGCGCCGAGAGACTTGAGGATCCCGACGTCGCGACGCTTGTCGACGACGATCATGTAGAAGATCGCGAGGATGCAGAATCCCGCGCCGCCGCAGGAAAGGAAGAGGACGACGTTGAGGAGGGAGAGTTCCGTAGCGACTGCGGCAAGGGTCGTCGCCTGCTGATCTTTCCACGTTTCGACGTAGTAGAGCTGCTCGGGGAACTCGGGGCTTTCGCTGAGACGATCGCGTAGATCCTCGATTCTGACGCCGGGCTTCGCTTTGATGAGAAGTTGCGACGCCATACGCGTTCCGTCGGGGGCGATCATGCGACGCAGTTCTTGTAGTTTTTCGATCGGGACGAAGACGAAGCTGTCGTCATATTCGGCCATATTGCACTCGTAAAGGTCGACGATAGTGAAACGATCGTAGACGATAGACGGGAGTGAGTTTTCGGCGGCGGCGGCGAGGAACGAAAGGGTCACGTCGGCGCCGGGAAGAGTCGAGAGGGATTCGCGAATCTCTTCCTTACCCGTTTGGGGATTGAGATGGCGTCGACGCATCCCGGAGATGGTTCCAACGCCGAGAATCGCGCCGGTTTCCTGGGTCGTTTCCTTGTCCTTTTCCACGTTGAAGGCGTCGAGTCCGTCGAAGGGGGTGCCGATGAGGAGATCGGGGGCGGCGGAAGCGGAATCAAACGCGTCGCTTGTCGCGTCGGGAACGTCGTCGAGGGGCGTTGGCGCGTCGGGGGATTCGGCGGCTGGCGCTACGGAAGCGAAGCCGGGGTCAATCGCGGAGGGATTGTCGAGGGGGGCGTTGAGATCGAGCGCGGGGGAATCGGGAGAGGCGGGAGACGCGGCGGAGCCGGTCTCAGCGTCGGGAACGTCGTCGTAGACGGGGGGTTCGGGAAGGTTGGCGAGGACGGCGGCGTAAGGATTCGCGTTGGGATCGTCGACGGAGCCGGACGCGGGGTCGCGGGAGTAATCGACGACGGAGGAGGATTCGGGCGCGGAATCGGGTTTGCGCGATTGTTCGTAGATTTCGCGGCGTCGCGCCTGCTCTTCCCATCGGAATTTCTCATATTTGGCGTCGGCGCGGCGTTTCTTCCAACCGGCCTCGGCGAGACGCGGGCGAACGACGCCGTCTTCTCCGAAGAGGGGATTGCGGGTATCGTACCCGTCTTCGCGCAGATCGAAGGAGAGTTTAGAGCGGTTCTCGGGGTGTTGGAGATAGCGAGAGATGGCGGTGACTTTTTCGTTGGTAGCGGCGTCGATTCCGACGAGCTGAACTTGACGTGTGACAACTTCCCCGCCGTTATATTCGTAGCTGAGAAGACCGGGGGTCGTAACGGTCGGGGTGACGGCTTCGACCATATCCCCGGCGATTTTGTAGACGTCGCGAATACGCGAATCGACGTCGTCGAATCCTCGCAGACTCGACCTCGAGCTGATCGTAACGTCGGAGAGCGCTCCGTGGATGCGGTTTTCCATTTCGCGACTAAACCCGAGCATAATCGCGTTGACGACCATCATAATCATCACGCTAATCGCCACGCCGCCGACGCTCAAAAGCGCGATTCGACGCGTCAACAAGTAGCGCCATATCAACAACAGTTTATACATAGCTTCCCCGTCCCCTCCATAGGACTCTGCGCGTTCAAGCGCGACTCGACTACGCCCCTTTGCACGTCAAAGAGAGCTCCCTTATACAATACCACAAAATACCGCCGCGACGCAATTGGTATTTTGGGAAAAAAACGGGGTTTTTACGTGAGAATACGCTTAGCTACTATTCGTAATGTGCAAAAACCGAGCTTTCCGTCAAACAAGACGTTTCGCTTAGGAATAAAAAGTTATCCCAAATCAAAACGCCAAAGCGAATCATTATTATTCACACATGCATATGACTATTCGATTATCAAAACAGCAACCCCAACCTGTGAATAATCGTTATTTGTGATCTTTCCCTTATCTTACGTTACGAGATCTAAGAGAAACGGATACTTCTTCGAGATAAAAGATCAAAAAACAATTCGACTTGCCACTACAATACTGAAAATCTTGATTGAGTATCTTTCGGGTTATTCGTCTTTCAAGCGCGCGTCTCTTGCCGCGGTCGGCTAATCACGAGATACGCGACGACGCAGACGATCACGGAGACGAGAGACCCCAGAGCGGTGGCGATTCCCATCGGAAGGAGCGTGTCGGGAAACAGCTGAGACGTCAGATAGACGCCGGGAACGCGCACAAGCGAAATCGCGACTATATTGTGCAGGAACGACAACCCCGATTTTCCGAGCGCGCAGAAATAACCGCTAAAGCAGAAGTGGATCCCCGCGAAAATGCAGTCCCAGACGTAACCGCGAAGATATTGGCCACCCGCGACGATCACCGAAGCGTCGGGCGTAAACCATCCGACGACGGGCTCCGCGATACAAAGGATGACGCCGGAGACGGCGACCCCGTAACCCGCCGCGATCATGATCGAATAGCGAAGCGTTTCCTTCGCGCGGCGCAACTTCCCCGCGCCGATATTCTGCGCCCCTAACGCCGAAACGGTCGAAAGCATCGCCGAGGGCGTCAGGAAAAGGAAACAGATAATCTTTTCAACAATCCCCACGGCGGCGGCGTCCGTTAGACCGCGCATGTTGGCAATGATCGTAATGATTAAAAACGCGATCTGAATCAATCCGTCTTGAAGACAGATCGGAAACCCGATTTTCAGGATCTTCCCCATAATCGCTTTCTGCGGTTTGAAATCGCGCTTAGAAACGCTCAGCCCCATCTTCCTCTTGCCGATATACGCGAGGGAGACGATCACGCTAATCGTCTGTGAAAGGGTCGTTCCAAGCGCCGCGCCTGCAGGGCCTAACCGGAAAAAACCGATAAAGAGATAGTCGAGAAGAATATTCCCAACGCAAGCTACCGCGACGAAGTACATCGGGCTCTTCGAATCCCCCATTCCTCGAAAGATAGAGCTGATGATATTGTACGCCGTGATGAAGGGAACGCCTATAAAACAGATTGTCAGGTACGCGACGGTTCCCGAAACCGCTTCGGCGGGAGTCGACATGGCCGAGACAATCGGCTTTGCCAAGATGAGGAGAACGCCTGCGAGCAAAATCGAGAGGGTCATGAAGAGGGTCGCTGAATTCCCGAGGTTAAGCGCGGTTTCTTTCGGATTCTTAGCCCCTACCGCTTGCCCAATGCAGACCGTCGTTCCCATCGCCAAACCCACGATCATGACCGTCAACATGTGCATGATCTGACTTCCAATTGAGACTGCCGTCGTGCTCTCCACGCCTTCGAACTGACCGATGATAAACAAATCAGCCACCCCGTACAGAACTTGCAAAAAGTACGACAGTAAATAAGGAAGCGAAAAGAAAACGATGTTTCTAAATACGCTTCCAGTAGTCAAGTCTCGTTCCAAAGGTCGGCGTCTCCTTCCCAATCGGCGGTTACAGAACTAAAACAAACAATCGTGCATTTTACCAAATGGAATAAAAGCGCATAGATCGAAACGTCGTCGACCACTTCTCTGAAGCGGGGAAATCCTTCGACGGCTCAACTCCGAAACAAGACTCCAGGGCTCGTTTCGGCGAGTCTCTAGAACAGATATCGCCAAGATTATCCACGCCGGCATTGACGCCGGCATTCACGCCGGCATTGACGCCGGCATTGACGCCGGCATTGACGCCGGCATTGACGCCGACATTGACGCCGACATTCACGCCGACATTCACGCCGACATTCACGCCGACATTCACGCCGACATTCACGCCGACATTCACGCCGGCATTGACGCCGGCAT
>SFIW01000028.1 GCA_004556055.1 Planctomycetaceae bacterium | reverse complement strand
GTTTTTGACGTCGGGCATCAATGCTATCCGCATAAATTGCTGACCGGGCGATTTGATCGTTTTGATTCGTTACGAACTTGGGGAGGTTTATCCGGGTATCCCAATCCTCTGGAAAGCGACTATGACCTCTTTATGACGGGACATGCAGGATGTAGCGTGGGAACTGCTCTGGGGCTGTCGTTAGGAGATAGACTTGTCGCAATTGACGGAGATAAACGGAATGAAGCTCCGGAACAGCCGTCTGTAAGTCACTCAGGGGCGTCTTGCGCGATCCGCAACGCTGTAGCTGTCGTCGGAGACGGCTCCTTCACAAGCGGCCCGATATTCGAGGCGATGAATCATGCTGGCGATATTCGTCAAAAGCTGCTGGTGGTTTTAAACGACAATAAGATGTCGATTTGTCGGAGAGTCGGCGGATTCGGACGCTATCTCGATCACTTACGAATGGCGCCCGGATATGTCGGCGCTAAATCCCGTATTCGTACGGTCGTGGAAAAACTTCCTTCTGTCCATTCGGGATTGCTTCGTTTCAAAGACGCTCTTAAAGCGGGACTCATTGGCGGATCTTTTTTTGAAGCCCTCGGGTTCCAGTATGTTGGTCCTATCGACGGGCATGATTTACGATCTCTCATTAGCTATTTCGAGGCGGTGAAGGCGGTTAACGGCCCCGTGTTACTACATGTCTTAACTGAAAAAGGTCGTGGTTTTCGACCAGCTGAGATTGATCCGTCGCATTTCCACTCTTCCAATCCGGCTAAAATGCGAAAACAGCGTTCTTCTATGAAAAGCGCCGAAGCCAAAAACAGACGATCCGGAGCTCCGTCTCAAGAATACGAAGCCAATCGAGCCGAGAAAAAAGAGGTGGAACATGAGGAATCTCACGTCAACCTCGTTGCGAGCGACCGTCCCTTTACATATTGGGCTCAGACTTCAATCATGAAAGCGTTGCGTAAAGATCCGCGCGTTTGCGTCGTCGTCGCCGCGATGACTCAGGGAAACATGTTGGAAGAGGCGCGAAAAGAATTCCCTGATCGCTTTTTCGACGTTGGGATTAGCGAGGCGCATGCGGTTAATCTCGCCGCCGGACTCGCGAAGTCTGGAATGCACCCGATTGTCGATATTTATAGTTGCTTCCTGCAACGCGCGTACGACCATCTTTTCCAAGAAGCTTCTCTACAATCCTTGCCAATCGTTTTCTCTCTAGATCGCGCGGGGTTTGTCGGTTCCGATGGACCGACGCATCACGGGGTTTTTGATTTAAGTTACTTGCGACCTTTTCCCAACATGACGGTTCTTGCTCCCGGCGATTCTATCGATATGGGGCTGGCCTTCGATTATGCAATAGCGCAGAAGACTCCCGTGGCTATTCGCTATCCCAAGACGAAGGCGGGGCGGCTTGAAAGAGAAGCGCCTCCCTTCGAAACGGGTAAACCTGAGGTCATTCGACCTGGGAAGGATGGAATGCTCCTGGGATGCGGCGGAGGCCTGTTGGATAATTTGCTCATAGCGGCCGAGATTCTCGCCAGCGGTAAGCACGCGTATGAATTGCCTCCTTTGGACGTTTGCGTTCTTAACGCGCGTTTCATCAAACCGCTGGAACCCGACGTCGCGCTTGAATATTTACAAGCGTCTAAGCCTGTAGTTTCAGTCGAAGAAAACGTGTTGTCCGGAGGTTATGGAAGCGCACTTTTGGAAGTTGCGAACGACCGCGGAGTCAATACGAAAACGTTGGTTCGCCTTGGGGCTCCCGATTGCTATATTCCTCACGGTTCGCGCGATGAAGAATTGGAAGTTGCGGGTATGGATCTGAAGGGGATACTTAGCGCCTTTTCGCGCGCCTTTTCGCGCTCCAATAAATAACGTCCTTTGAAGCTCTTCGTCGCAGAATTTCCCCATGATTTCGATGTTATTTGGAGTCTGTCGAGAGAAGAGCCGACCACTTTCTTTCTTCCTCGTCCGTAAGGTCGAGCTCTCCGAAGCGGTATTGGTAGTATCGCTCGACGAATTTCCTGACGAGCACGTTAGATATCCGCCGAGCGTAGAAACCTGCGTTTTCCTCTTGTGGCGAAAGCGCGGAGGCTGAAGTCGCGTCTTGGGGGGTAAGGTGGAGGGAGGCGTTGCGATCTTCAAGTTCAACACATCGGGCGACGAACTCTTTTGGCGTTTCATCGGTATGGCGCGCTATTCCTAGTCTTTGTTCATAGTAGCGTTCAAGTCTTCGATATAATTCGTCGGCGAGTTTATTGCGTCTTTCTGAAACGCGTGTTTTTAGAGCGTTCTTTCTTTGGCGTATTTTTTTCTGCAGGTGGTTTACCACCTTATAAACAAGGGTCGCCAATCCGCTTAAAATAAGGGTTAAATAGATCGTTTTAAACGCTAACGCCGAAGTCCAGCGACCGGCGAAAATTTGTTTTAGCGTTTGCCTATAACTATCGAATAAAATTGTTGCAAAACCTAACGACTCTTTTAAATTTTTTATGTGATAGAAAACGCTCTTTGCGAGTTGTAGAAGAGGGGTATAGACCTTCTCCATTTGCTGTGATGCGTTGAAGTTGAGAACGAAGTCTCGCGTGAAAGATTTAAAGAATTGCGACACTGAATAATATGTAAGAGCCATTGCGTCCGGCTGATCCTCTTCGCGCAGAGAAGGAGGCGTCGCGTCTAGGCGAAGCCAGGCGCCATCCTTGATCCACTCGGCGTTATAAGGCGTTAGGCAATTCTTACCTTCCTGATTTATTACGGAGCCTGGAAAGAGTCGGGCTGAGTAATATGAGGGTTTGGGCAATTTATCTGTTGGAATATATGCTTCGACCCATGAATGCGCGTCGGATTGACGCACTATGGTTGGTTTTCCATCGGGATCAGGCTCGCGAGCAAAACCAACGACAACACGCGCAGGGACGCCTATTGCGCGGAGCATTAGAGTTAGAGCGCCGGCGAAGTACTCGCAGTGCCCTTCCCGATGAAGCGCGACAAAATCTTCTAGCGGATCTAAGTTGGGATCGCGAACTACGCCGGAACGATTATATTTGAAGGCGCCCGCATCTCTGATTTTGCTTTCGATGAATTGCGCTCTTCCCACATAGTCGTCTTGAGGTAGCCCGGATTCTTCGTCCCACTTTTGAGCGAGCCTTATCAGCTCTGGAAAACGGTCGGCGTCAATTGCTAAGTATTGATGTAGGTAGGGCCAAACGCTTTCCAAATTTGGGGTTAGGGGGGTCTCGTGTTGATTTTGCACCGCTGTTGAAATGAACCAAAAGTTACCGCCAATCGGAGACGTCTCGGAAGGTTGGCGCGCGAAAATTGAATTTGTAGACGTCAGACTTAGAGACGGTTCGTGTTTGGCCGTATAGAAAAAAGCGGGTGTAAAGGTAAGAAAGACGTCTAGAGGACGCAATTCGACGTCATATGCAACGACGCTATTTCTAGTGTCATATTGCAACGCTTCAAGGTCAATTAGTCCTTGGGAAATAAGCTTTGCTAGAATTGAAACGTCGTCAAATTCGCGGAAATTACCGAATTGTCTCTGTTCTGAGATAAATCGTAGCGGGCTTCCAAAAAACGGAGCTCGAAACATTTCTTTAGAGGCTGGATCGAGTCTTCTATGTTGGAAAACATTCCTATTTGCCGTATAAAAGCCGCCTCCGTATCTGTCTAATGGCGAGACGAAGGGGGAATAGGAGGAACTAGGGACTTGCCCCGTCTTATTATTAGGAAAGAAGTTCGGATCGGCATTTTCATTCAGAGAATAGAGATATGAGAGCGCGTCTTTAGGATTGGTCGCGCTTGTTTGGACGACGAGATTTTCTAGATCTTGTAAATTGGCAGCTTTATAGGTTGACGTAAGTTCTTTCCAGGACTTAGAATCATAATTAGCAAGCGTAACGCCGCGAAAATAGACAAGTTCATTAGGCGTCAACGGATGGGGATTATCGGGATTCAAACAGTCTAAAAAACGAACGGTCATGACATGTTCGTGAGAATCGAGGGCCGGTCCTAGATCTCCTAACTCGATTGAACTTTTGAATCCGGTGTGAGTAAGCCGCCCTACAGCGCCTTTCCCTCCCCAGCTAACATTATTAAAAGACAAAGAGCCGATCCCAAATTCATGTAAACGTGGAAACAAACAAAAGAAACAGAATGCAAAAAGGAAAGCATACGCTGTTCCAATGGCGAAGCTTCGGAAATAATTCGAATCAAAGCGTTGTTTTTGCTTGTTGGGCGTCTGATAAAAGAGATTTGTAAGAACCCGTTTTTTCGCTTTTCTAGAAAAAGAAGGGACTGAGGAAGTATTCGAAAGAATGGATTGAACTTGTTTCTGAGGATCGTTCTCCGCCCTCTTTTTTTTAGTGAAGCTTGGAACCAAGACAATGTTGCAGGAGTAGTATTCCTTTTCTGACCACAAGTATAGAAGGGATAAACAGAGAAACGTAAGCGCCACATATATGGGGAGCGAAATAATAAAGATAGGCAAGCGTTGGAAGACGCATCCTACGGCCACTTCAGTCAACGAGATGAAGAGGATCTGGTAACATTTTCTTGTGGTCTTCTCTTGAAAAAAGAGAATAGCTTGAATCGAGGCCAGGATATTCGCAATGGCGAAGGCCATAAAGTCCTGGCGCGATTTCAGAAGCGTTCCCATTTGAAGCGCCACAACCAGGAGGACCAGGAAATTACAAGCTCCTTTAGAAAGAGAAAACTTCTTTTTGTAATCGACAAGGACAACGGCAAGAAGAATCGCAAAGAAGGAGCCTAAGGCGATCAGAGACGTGTTTCCGGTCGATCTATCGTCGCAGAGTTGGAGCATGAAAGTCGCTAGAATCGAAGACGCTGCAAGCACAATTGAAATAACGAGATTCATTTAGGCCTCCACTCATTTCCTGATAAAAGAAACTCCACTACGCTTTTTAAACGAAGTGGAGTTCTGAATGTGTCGTTAAAAAATCAAATTTAGGAAAAAAGAGCTTCAACGTAGGAGTCTGGATCGAAAGGAGCGAGATCGTTTTCTGTTTCTCCCAGCCCAATATAGCGCACCGGCAACCCTACTTGCTGACGAATTGCAACGGCTACGCCGCCCTTGGCCGTTCCGTCAAGTTTGGTTAAGACGACGCCTGAACAATTCACCGCTTCGGTGAATTTTTGAGCCTGATTTAACCCGTTTTGACCTGTCGTAGCGTCAATAACAAGAAAAGTTTCGTGCGGAGCGTCTGGAATCAGTTTGCCGACGACCTTTTTGATTTTGATCAACTCGTTCATCAAGTTCTTCTGCGTGTGGAGACGACCGGCGCAGTCTATGAGACATATATCAGCGTTCGTTTCAATCGCCCTTGAAACAGCTTTGTGCGCCACGCTGGCCGGATCGCTGTGCGGAGCCCCCGCGACGCATTCTACGCCGAGGCGTTTCGCCCAGATTTGCAATTGTTCGACTGCCGCCGCCCTAAAAGTGTCTCCAGCGCCCAAGACTACCGTATTTCCTAAGGAAACAACGGATTTGGCGAGTTTGGCGATACTCGTCGTTTTACCAGAACCGTTAACTCCGACGAAGAGAATAACCGTAGGCCCGGATTGGGCGAAACGGATAGCGGGGCCTTCCTGGGCCATTAGCGCTTTGAGATTCGATTTTACGACTTCCAAGATTTCATCTTTGACGACAACACGCCCTCTAAACTTATTCTTAGTCTCGTCAACGGCGCTTTGCGCGGCCTGTACCCCCATATCCGTGCGCACCAACAATTCGAAGAGTTCGTCCAGGAACTCTGCGTCAACCAAACGCCCCTCCGTTTTGAAGAGATCGCGGACGTCCGTTTGAAGGAGCTGAACCGTGCGATTTAATCCTAACTTAACTTTGTCAAGAAAACTCATGCCAACTTTCTCTGGTGGGGATATGAGATCCCGCGTTGAATCGGTTTGGAAATTGCGATTAATCGATTCGGAGAAGCTAATCTACTCAATATGATCAAGGACGCCGTTAAGAAAAGCGCGCGACCCCGTGTCTCCAAAGCGATAACCCAGTTCCATTGCCTGAGAAATGACAACGGGCTTAGGCGTCTTTATGAAGAACATTTCATAGGTTGCCATCCTGAGAATGCATCGATCGATCGGATCTGTATTCGCGACTGTTCTATTCGTGTTAAACGCCGCGTTGATTTTTCTGTCGATCTCTTCTTTTCTATCTATTACGCCGTCAAAGAGGAGTCTAGCGAAATCAATCGCCTCCTTGTAATCGGAGGGAGATAGTTTGGCAAGTTGTTCGTCGTCGAAATCTTCATTTTCCCAATTGGGAACCTGAGCGGTAGGATTTAATTCCAACTGAAAGAGGGCTTGGAGCGCATATGCACGACCAAGCTCGCGTGACTTGAATACCCCGGAGGTGTTCTCTTTACTCATTGAATTTTTGATTAATATGATTAAAGGAGAGGAATAATAGACGGAGCTATTTTGGTTTTGAGAGAACTATAGAGCGCGCTACTTATTGCGATTTGGTTTTTTGAACTCGCCTTTTTTAGGGCCTCTGTCGCTCCCGCCAAAATGAGAGCCCCCCTTGCTGTTTTTATCAAATTTTTTTGATTTGTTGGAACCGCCTTCATGGTAGCGCTTCTGAGGCGACAGGGCATTCTCAGAGCGTCCCTCGCCATGATGACGAGCTCCCTCGCCGCCATGAACGAACCAACTTTGATCTTCATCGTCCTCGTCGTCGAGGTCGACCAAATCTTCCGGACGAACTTCGACTTCCTCGAAATCCCCGCGAAGATATCGGCTGGAATTTTTACCTAAGGACTTAAACTCCATTTCTTCTTCGTCGTCTTCCTCTTCAATTTCAGGAAGTTTGCTTAGAAGATCTAGCATTTCGAGGGCGACTTCGGCGGCCTCGGCTCCTTTATTTCCAGGCTGCTCCCCTAATACTTTGTCTTTAGCAATTTCAGCTTTGCCCGAACGCGCTAAAGCTTGCTCGACAGTGTCGCAAGTCAGGAGCCCGAAAACGACTGGAAGACAATACTTTGTTCCAATTTGGGCGATTTGCTGGCTGACGGCGGAGTTGATATATTCATTATGCGGCGTTTCGCCCTTAATAACGCAACCCAGGCAGATGATCGCCGCGACGTCTTCATCCCAAGCAAGACGTTCCGCAACGGTGGGAATTTCAAAAGCTCCAGGAGTTCGAACGACCATTATCTGATCTTCCGCGACCAGATGCTCGCGCAATTTAGCGAGCGCGCCCTCAAGTAGCCCTTCCGTAATAGTCTTATTAAAGCGTGAGACGACGATCGCAATTTTTCCAACGTCGCCTGGAGCACAGACGTATCCTTCGTATTCTGTCATTTTAAACTCTCTGAAAACACAAATTTAGGCGTTTCTTAACGCCCTATGACAATATCCAACACGCTCAAGATATTCTAGCTTAACCCTCGTCTCTTTCAAGAGGCGTCGACGCTCTAGTTTGGAAACACATCTCCCTCAGCCTGTCTATCTCATAAAACCAGTTTACCGGGATCCTTGAAAAAGCGTTGCAACGATTTTGGCTACTTGCTCTCTGACTTGGCTGGAGCTAGAGGAAGAGTTCACGCAAAAATCCGCTCGTTCTTTCTTTTCGCATAATGGGAGCTGGCGGGATTCGCGACGGATAATTTCATCCGGCTCCCAACCTCGTTCAACAGCGCGCTTTTGCCTTACTGCAAAGTCTGCGTCCACGTAGACTAGATAATCGATTAAGGAATCCATGCCCGCTTCTAAGAGTAACGGCGCGTCTAAAATAACAAGCCGCGCGTCCTGGCGCTTTTTTAACCACGTAATGAAAGCTCCGTTCAGAATCGGGTGCAAAAGCGCGTTTAGCTTACTTAACTCGCGCGCGCCTTGCTCTGTTGGAGAAAATACAATTTGGGCCAGGCGCGATTTGTCGACGACATTCTTCGAATCGACAACAGTCGGCCATCTCTTCTTAATTTCACTAACGACGGACGGAAGATTGTACAACTCCTTTGCTTCCTTATCCGCGTCAAAATGTTCGGCGCCTTGGGCGATGAACTCCTTGGTCACGAAACTTTTCCCCGCTGCAATTCCACCGACAATCCCAATAACCACCGGAAAGACGCCTGTTTCTGACTGCTTGTTCATAGTCATACGCTTTTCATAAAGAGGGAGGAAGATGATTGCTTAAAACAAAAAACGGATTCTTTTGAAGGAGATTGACACGGATTTTAAACGACTTGTCGGTCATTGTGACAGTTAAAATATTCAGTATAATGCGGTTGCTCGCAGTCGACTAGCGGGTGGAAGTGACAACAAAGAAGAATAGCGAGGAACTTTATGGGACTATATGACCGAGATTATTTTCGAGACGAGTCTGGCGATAATAGCAAAAGACGCGGTCTTGGAGGGTTCTCTGCCGTTGCGATTCTTTTGATCTTAAACATCGTTCTGTGCTTGTTGGACTTGGTTACCAACGGCGCGGCTGCTCAATTCCTTGGTCTGACGGGCTCTACGGCGGGGGATCCGCTACAATGGTATCGTTTTTTGACGTATGGATTCGTTCACAGCCCTAACCAATTTTTGCACTTGTTGTGCAATATGTTGGTTCTTTTCTTCTTTGGAATCAACTTGGAACGACTGTATGGGAAGTTAGAGTTCCTTCTCTTCTATGCCTTCTCGTCGCTCTTTGCCGGCGTCGTCTGGGGATTGTTATTTTCTGGTCGTCCAATATTGATCTTTGGCGCGACGAGTCCAGTCGCCGCGTTAGTTATTCTTTTTGCGATGAATTTCCCTCACGCCCGCATCTTGTTATGGGGTCTCATTCCAATGCCCGCTTGGGTAACAGGCGTGCTCTTTGTCGTTCTTGACATGTTTGGGTCCTTGCAGGGGGGCGGAACGACTCAGGTGTTGAATATTACCGGGGCTGTCTTCGCCGCTTTCTATTTCATGACCAAAATACGACTTTCCAATTTTTGGACGCGTATTTTTAAAAGGAAGAATCTTTCGCAACGATCGACCGTTTCCTATGAACGCAAGGCTACAAGCCCCTTTAGCTCTCGTGAAGAAGAGGATTTTGAAACTCTTGAAAAGAGGGTTGACGACATTCTTCGCAAGATATCTCGAAGCGGTGAAGAAAGTCTTACCGAGCAAGAGCGGGAAACCCTTCGTTATGCGAGTCAGGAATATCAGAAAAGAAAACCGAAGGATTGATGATCTGTTTTCTTGCTAACGTTTAGCGAGTTAGGGCGTAGTCGTCGACGCTACGCCCTTTTTTGCGCCCGACGTTCTTCTAAGGGGTTGCGCCTCTTGAAAAACATATATGCGTTTGCTAAACTTGAGCGTAGTTTTGCGCGATTGCATAAGCGAGACGTCGTGTGTAGAACGATCCTTATGTCGGTTTCGCACGGGTAAAATTCATTCATTAGAGGGACGAGATGGAAGCTAAGAAATCTTATTTGGCGATAGACATGGGTGCGTCGAGCGGACGTTTAGTCGTTGGGCATTTCGATGGAGCCAAAATCGAATTAGAGGAGTTGTATCGCTATGACAATGGTCCCGTAGAAATGAACGGATCCCTTTTCTGGGATCTTCCCGGCTTATGGCAGAGCGTGCAGACTGGTCTTTACGCCGCCGGAGCGAAATATGGCGAGCATATTTCAAGCGTTGGCGTCGATACTTGGGGCGTCGATTTCGCTTTCATGGGGCGCGGCGGAGTTCTTTTAGGGAATCCATATTGCTATCGAGATCCGCGAACCGAAGGCGCAATGGAACGCGCGTTCGAAATTGTGCCTAGGTCTGAAATCTTTGCGCAAACGGGTCTTCAGTTCATGAATTTCAACACGCTGTACCAATTGATGGTGATGAAGGAACAGAATTCGCCGTTATTTGACGTCGCGGAACGCTTGCTTCAAATACCAGATCTTTTCCACTGGCTCCTTTCGGGCGTTGAAAGTAATGAATTCACTAACGCGACAACGACGCAGTGTTATAATCCGATGACGCGTTCATGGGCTTTTTCGCTTCTGAAGAAGTTTGGTATTCCCACCAATTTCTTCCCGCCAACGACGGAACCGGGTACTACGCTCGGTTGGTTGCGTCCCAATCTCGCGAAAGAGACGGGCTTGGTTTCCGCCAAAGTCGTCCTTCCTGGTACTCACGATACAGCAAGCGCGGTTTTTGCAGTTCCTACGACAAGTTCTCTTGGAGAGACGAACTGGGCTTATATCAGTTTGGGCACTTGGGCGCTCATGGGAATTGAATCGCCGCGTCCCGTCGTCAACGACGTCGTTTCAAAGTTTAATTTTACAAACGAAGGCGGCGTATGCGGCACGACGCGTATCCTTAAGAATATCTGCGGTATGTGGCTGCTTCAGGAATGCCGTAGAAATTGGCGACAAGCGGGCAAAACGAATGCTGTTGGAGAGCCGATCGATTGGGAAGATATGAATGTTTTAACCTCAAACGCAAAAGCTTTTGAGACCTTCATTGACCCTGACGCACCCGAGTTTGCTCGTCCGGCCAATATTCCCGAACTTATTCGCGAATACGCGAGACGCACGGGTCAAACCGTACCCGAATCGGATGGCGCCGTTCTTCGCGCGATTGTCGAAAGTCTGGCTCTCAAGTTCCGATACGTGTTAAACATGTGTGAAGAAATCGGCGGAACGAAGATAGAAACGATCCATGTCGTTGGCGGAGGAATCAAAAATAAGTTGCTTATGCAAGCTACCGCCGATTCAACGGGGCGTCGCGTGGTTTGCGGTCCTATCGAAGGGACTGGTGTTGGAAACATCCTCATGCAAGCGATTGGAGCAGGAGACGTCGCTAATGTGGACGAAGCCCGTGAAGTGGTGCGTAATAGTTTCGACTTGGTTGAATATGAGCCTAATGCGCAAAGCGTAGCTTTGTGGAACGAAGCTTATGGACGATTCCTTCAGGTAATAAAATAGTCGTTAGAATAAATCTATCGAGTTGAGTGCATAAAACGCCGCTTCTCATTCCGGACGCGGCGTTTTTTGTGCGATTAATGACCTGTTGAACGCTATTGTCGCTGACTCTGCGGAGCGTCTAATAACTTGTCGCCGTTTCGTTTTGGGGTATACTCAAAGGCGATTTCATTTAGAGGATGAGATTGAAATTATGACCATACGGCGTCATTTTCAGAGTCGTTCCACTAAGTTGAGTAGAATATTTAGGAATAGTCGTCTATGGAAAGTCCGAAGGAAGATTTAAAAGAAACAAGCAACGGTAGAAAAACGCCCCTCTTGATGATTCTTTGCGTTCCCTTTACTTCTTGCGCGCGTTTTATACGCTTCTTGTACGATTGGGTGCTCTCTTGGGCTCATTCTAAATTCGGGACGATTGCGTTGGCCGCTCTCTCCTTTATGGAAAGTTCATTTTTTCCGATTCCGCCGGACGTTCTCCAACTGGCTTTGTCTGTTGAACGTCCGCGAAGGTCTTTCTACTACGCCTTCGTAAGCGCGATAGCGTCCGTTTGCGGAGCCGCGTTGGGCTGGTATATCGGTTATGCGCTTTGGGAGTCTTTGGAACATGTGTTCGTGCCTTCGATTATCTCAGAGGGCGCAATGAACCAAGTGGACAAGTTTTTTGACGAGTGGGGGATGCTTGCGCTCTTTGGCGCCGCTTTCACCCCTATCCCTTTCAAAGCATTTACGATATCCTCGGGGATCGGGGGGATGTCGCTGCCTCTTGTGCTTCTTTCGTCCCTTGTAGGGAGAAGTCTGCGCTTCTTCCTTATGGCCGCTTTGATTTTTTTCCTCGGACCTCGTGTGAAAACTTGGATTGATAAATATTTCGGTTTGTTGACCTTAGCTTTGTTAGCGTTGTTGGTCGGCGGTTTTGCTTGCTTGAAGTTTTTGGTATAGGCGAAATTTGTCGCAATTTTACGAGAAGTTCATTCAAACTTTAAGTTAATCGTAATGGTGTGAGAATGGCGATAGAGGCAAATGATCTTTTTGGCAGCAGTGATTCTGTTCGTTCAGGAAAACCTTTAGCTTATGTAAAGACAGCCGTTTTTCCCGGCCCTATAAAGCTATCGACAGGCGGCGTTCTTCCAGAGGTTCGAGTGGCCTATGAGACTTATGGGGAACTATCGCCGCAAAAGGACAACGCGGTGTTGATATTCCACGCGCTTTCCGGGGATTCTCATGTCGCGGCGCACAACGCCGAGGACGATCCTGGTTGGTGGGACGTTCTCGTCGGTCCGGGGAAATATGTCGATACGAACCGCTATTTCGTCATTTGTGCGAATGTTCTAGGCGGTTGCCGAGGAACAACCGGCCCCGAAAGCGTCAATCCTGAGACGGGGAAACGCTACGGTATGAGTTTCCCTCCAATCAACGTCGCCGATATTGTCGACGTTCAGCGTATGCTTGTGGAGTCTTTGGGGGTCGATCGCCTTTTAGCGATTATTGGCGGATCGCTGGGAGGACTCATGGCGATGGACTGGGGAATTCGGTATCCAGACAGCGTCGCAGGGATCGCCGCGATAGCGACAGGGCCGCGTATGACGACTCAGGCTCTTGCGTTTGACGTCGTCGCGCGTAACGCAATTATGAGCGATCCGAATTTTAAAGGCGGCGAATACTACGATCAGGACGAAGGCCCCGTGACGGGGCTCGCTATTGCGAGAATGTTAGGTCATATCACTTACCTCTCGTTGGAATCGATGAATAAAAAATTCAACGCCGATCGAAACGTCGGGAGGAAGATCGACACTTCTTTTGAAACAAAGTTTTCCGTTGGTTCGTACCTCGCCTATCAGGGAAATAAGTTTGTCGAACGCTTTGACGCCAATAGCTATCTGGCGCTGACGCTTGCGCTTGACGCGTTCGACTTGGGATCGAATCGTGAGAATTTGATTGCCGCGATGCATCGTTCGATGTGCCGATGGCTATTCGTTAGTTTCAGCTCCGACTGGCTTTTTCCCGAATTTCAAGCGCGAGAACTTGTCGACGCCGCGATCGCGTCTGATCGCAGGGTAAGCTATTGCGCGATTCGGAGCGATTGTGGTCACGACGCCTTCCTTTTGGAAAACGAGTCTCCCGTGTACGGGGGGCTCACTGGGTCTTTTCTTCATAACCTTTCCTTGGAATTGGGTTCCGTCGATAATGCCGACGGCGAGGGAACCAAGGAAAACATTGGGATCCGGAAGAGTCCGCCCAAGGAACGCGTCGACTATGACAGCATCTTGTCGCTGATTCCCCCTAAAACGCGGATTTTAGATCTTGGTTGCGGTAAGGGCGACCTTTTGCTTCGTCTCAAAGAGCGAGGTCACGATCGTGTGATGGGCGTGGAATTTGAGGAATCTTTGGTTCTGCGCTGTGTGGAAAAGGGGCTAGACGTCGTTATGAGCGATCTTAACGAAGGTCTCAAGTCATTTACCGATCATCAATTTGACTTTGTCGTTCTCTCTAAAACCCTCCAACGAATTCGCAATGTCGAAATTGTCATCGAGGAAATGTTGCGAATTGGAACTCGCGCAATTGTAAGTTTTCCCAATCTAGGGTACAAGAAATATCGATCTCAGCTACATGAGGGGTATGCGCCTCAAACCGATCCCAAACCGGGGAAGAAGTGGTACAACACGAAGGACGTTCGCTATTTGACGATTGCAGATTTCGAAGAATTTTGCAGAGAAAAGGGGTATCGCGTGTTTCGTAAAGTGGCTCTCAACTCTGAATCCCGTCAGATTGTTTGCGCTAGGGAGAATGAAAACGCCGACGTCGTCATCATGGTGATCGGGAGATGACCGTCTTTAGTCGTCGAGGCGCGAGCTAACGAGGCATACGGGCGATGTGTGCGGGTTTTGGTCACATTTTTAGGCTTTTCTGTCTTATAGCCTTGACGAAAACCGCTTTTATCGCTTATATTAGTGGGATATATTAGAGAACTGGGACGCCGTACGTTATGGCGTGAGCTATTAAAGGATAGACGAATGAAAAAGGCGAAAAAAGCGGATGAAAAGAACAGTCTTGAACAACTTCTCCTTCGTTGGAAGGGTTCCTACGAAGCCAACAAGATAAAGACTCGCCAGTTTGTTCTGGTTTTTCTCTGCGTCGTGATTGTTGTTTTACTTTTCCGTTCAGGAGTTTTCCGCGGTTCTAACAAGGGCGATCTTCTTGATTCGACCTACTACGGAGCGACTCAAGCTTCTTTTGCCGGAGCGGGCATGCCTGATGCGAACCAGTTTGCGACGGTAGCGACCGCGTATTCCAACACAACTTCCGGCGCCGTTCTTCATGCGGACGCGGGCGAAGCTTTCGTGAGATGCGGTTTTAGCGAGATCGCGCGTAAGCAGCGTTATAGCGCCGGCGCCAAGTTGGCCGAAGGTGAAACGTTAGCGGATCCGAAGGTTAGCTTCAATTCCGCCGTCGAAGAGTTCTCCAAAGCCGCGTCTTGCAAAGACGCGTCCGTTGTCGCTCGCGCGTATTACGGTATCGGCGTCGCCAAGGAAGCTTTAGCGTCCGTCGCCGACGATGAAGCCGCCGTGGCTCAGGCTCTTGAAGAGGCCAAAACCAATTATGAAAAAGCGGTCGACGCTTCTAAAAATTCCCCGTACGTCAAACTTGCCGAGCAACGAATAAACGCTCTGTCGAAGCCTTTGACGACGAATTACTACAAGAACGCCGCGAATACTTTCGTTAATCTTCCCAATCCGGAGGATACCGCTTCAATCCTGAGCGGCGACGAATCCCTGGAGGCCGGTTCGTCGGTCAAGGTTGACAGCGAGTTCAATCTTGACGAAGAGTCAACCGACGCCGCGCAGGACGCCGAAGAGACTCAAAAGAGCGAAGAAAGCAAAGAAGAATGATTTGCCCCTCAATATAAGAGCAGATGAGATTGAAGGAACGCCCGTTGCGAGCGTTCCTTTTTTATTTGTCGTTTCCAGAACGAGGATGATTCCGCTTATAGATTTCAGTCAATCGGGTCATATCTACATGCGTGTAGATTTGAGTAGTGGCAATGCTTTCGTGTCCCAGCATCGCCTGAACTTGCCTTAAATCCGCGCCCCCTTGGAGCAGGTGCGTCGCAAAACTATGTCGTAGGGTGTGCGGACTGACATTTTGAGGCGCTCCAACTCTAATCGCATATTTTTTCACAAGTTCCCACAGAGCTTCTCTTCTCAATCTCTTGCCCGTTCTACTCAGAAAAACGTATGAGTTTGGTTTATATGAAGCGTTTCGCGCGAGAGAGGGGGAGGGGTGTTTAGGTCGACGTTGACTTTCGCTCATCCTCGAGACGATTTGGGGACGCCCGACTTCGATCCAGAGTTTATAGGCTTTTAAGGCTGATTCGCCCAGGAGTAAAATTTGTTCTTTGGAGCCTTTCCCTAATCGCCGACAGCACGCCCTTTCAAGATAGACGTCTTCGAGGCGCAAATTGACTAATTCTGACGCTCTAAACCCCGCGGCGTAACAGAATTCTAAAATAGCGCGATCTCTAATCCAGAACTCGTCAACCCCTTCTCGCGGTTCAACCAGCAATCTGTCTATTTGTCCAGGGGTAAGAACGGATGGCAAACGATCCCATTGTTTCGGGGAAATCAATAAATCGGCGACGTTTCTATCTATTTTTCCTTCGCCAAGAAGAAATCGGAAAAAGACCCTTAACGACGTCAAATTCCTTGCTAATGACGACGGCGCCAGCCCGGCTGTCTTCAGGTACGCGGCAAAATCGGAGAGATCCTGAGGGGTCAATTCCGGTATGGAACCGCTTGCCAACCATCTGTAGAAACGTATCAGATCAGTTTTATATGCGAAGCATGTCGTCGGCGCCAACTGGCGTTCATGCGCAATGTATTCCAAAAAGTTGGCGAGCCAACTTTTTTGAGAGTCGGCTAAAATCGTTTTTCGAGGTACGAGCGCGCGGCGTGGAGGCATAAATAACCTTCAAATGGATTGCTTGTCGCAAACGAAATGAATGCAAGTTACTTGACTTCGGAGGAAAAGACGTGTTGATATGACGGCTGGGCGCCTATTCCGCGCAGGATAATCTGATCGGGATGGAGCTCGATATAACAAAAGGCGTTGGGCGAGGCTTCAATAACTCCCTTTAAGGTAATGTGGGCGACATTATTTCTCACTCCATATGAACCGGTGTGAAGGTGCCCCGCGATGAAACAACGAACGAGCTTATATTTGTCGAGCACGGATAAAATCTCCTGCCCATTCCATGTGGAAACGCCAAGATTCGAGTAAAATATCCCTACGTTAAGCAATGAAGCAAGACGCCCGCGGTTGCCCGTGAGCGATTTTGAGCCAGCATATAGCGGAAAGTGCGAGGCAACGAGCACGTTTTCCCCTTGCGACGTAGCGTATTGAAGACGGTCGTCTAACCAGTTGAGTTGTTGGACAGAAATTGCGCCATTGAAATCCTTGGGAAGAGAACCGTCCGTCAAACGAAGTCTTTCACGTTCACCTTGAGCCAGGTTTCTCTCGTCTTCGTTTTCCGCTGCGTACGTACTGATTTCATTGCCATTTAGGACAAGTATACGCCATTTATTACTTGGGTCGTCCGAATCTTGCGGTTTATATTCATAATATCCCGGTTTGGAGAGATTGAAAAGACCATATACTTGCTTCTTGTTTTTATCGGGAACGAGAAAATCGTGATTGCCAAGAACATGTATCCAATTGATCTTTCCCTTGTCTTGAGATATTTCAAAGAGCTGTTTAACGCTCAGAGCGTTTTCCCATTTCTCCTGGAAAGAATCTCCTAAGTTTAAAGCAAAGTCAACGCGCGCTGTCGTTATGTCGCCAGCCGCCTCTAAAAACTTATTATATGACGCGCGGTAATCGCGACCATCCGACGGTTCCATGTCGGCGTATTGAATATCGCTAATCGCGGCAAAACGGATCATCCTAGTTCTTCTCTTTGACTTTGTGAGGTAGCGACTCTATAAAACGAGCCTACACGAAGAATCGAGCAGGCTCGTATGACTTTCGGCGAACGAGATCAGTCGTTCATGACGTAACTATTGGAGAGATCACCGTCAGTTTGCGCGTGAATCGAACTGTCAGAGTCTGAAGAGTCGCCAGACGTTGTGTCGCGATAAACGCCAATGTCGTCGACTCCATCGCCATCCCAGTCGCCGGTAACCGGCTTATCACCCTTTTGTCCGTGATGGAGCGTCTTGTCGTAGCGGTAGTCGCCGTCGGAGTCAAGAATCCAGGTTCCGTCGGCAAAGACGCCGATATTGTCGATACCATCGCCGTTCCAGTCGCCTACGACGGGGAGGTAACCGCCGGCTCGACCTTGAACCAGCTTGTCTTTCGTCTCGTCCCAGCGCCCGTCGCCGTCCATATCAAGGTACCAGGAACCGTTGCGATAGACGCCGATTTCGGTGATACCGTCGCCGTTCCAGTCTCCCGTAACAGCCACGTCGTCCTTGGCGCCGTATTGGAAGATGTGGTCAATAAGGTCTTGACGAATCTTGCCCGTCGTGTCGCGCTCGACTTTTGCCTCTCTGATATAATTATCAGGATTGGCAAAGGTTTCCGCAGTGGGAGGTAAGTTCTTAGGACGCGAAACCGACACGTTGACGAGCTGGTTCAAGTCGCTTGCGAGACCCGGATCCGTCGTGATAACGCGTTCGTCCGATTCCTTCTGAACGCCGAAGACCGCCACGTCGCTCTTGCCGTCGCCGTCCCAGTCTCCCGTTACTGCCTGGTCTCCAGACGCGCCGAGTTCAACGTAGACGTCGTATTTGCCGTCACCGTCCGTGTCTAGATACCAGCGCCCGTCGATAAAGAATCCAATCTTATCGACCCCTTCGCCGAGCCAGTCTCCCGTAACGGGTTGCGCTTTACGTCCGCCCATCTTGTATTTGTAGACTTTTCCGTCTCCAAGAAGTAAATCCCATTCTCCGTCTGAGAAGTCGTAAAGCTCGTTCCTAGAGGCGGAGACGTTCATCAGCTTGGGATCGCTATCAAGATTTCCTCGATAGTAACCGCCGTAAGCGTATTCAAGGAGTTCTTCGTCTGCGCGTGGGAGAGTCCCGTTGAGAACGCTCAACTTCCATGAGTAATTGTCAATGAATCCGCCGCCGCCATAAAGAGTGGTCATGCTTCCGGGGATAGTCGGC
Organism: Planctomycetaceae bacterium; assembly: GCA_004556055.1. Classification (GTDB taxonomy): domain Bacteria; phylum Planctomycetota; class Planctomycetia; order Pirellulales; family Thermoguttaceae; genus RUG369. The sequence continues at coordinate 11,587 of SFIW01000028.1, read as the reverse complement.
TGATACCAAATGTACGGGAACGAAGTCGGAGAAGGACTCCAAATGTTGTTCTGGTAGGAGATGTTAGGAGTCGAGGAACCTGCGTCGGGAATTTCGACCCTGGGCAACTCGCCAAAGTTGTAATCGGTTCCCGCGTCGCCCGGTTGAACGGAAATAGAGTACAAGACGTCGTTGGAGACGAGACCGCCTAGCGAGCCAATAGAATCCTTACCGTCTCGATAGTTCGCGGGCTGAGATTCGACAATCCGATAGACGCGACAAGGTTCCAGATCTTTGAAGATGTAATAACCTTCAGAGTTGGTCTGGGCAGTGAGATTCGTCGACTCATACTTTCCAGTTTCTTCGTTTAAAATTTCGAGCGTAAGAGTCGTTCCTGGAATACCCTTTTCACCGGACTCTTTGACTCCGTTGTTGTTGATATCCTCATACACATAGCCAGAGATAGACGCGGGGGTCAGTTCGCCGAAGTCATAATGAACGCCTTCTTCGCCTCTACCGAGGGTAATATCCTTAATTTCGTCGTTTTCACCAAGGGAGCCTACCGTTTTGCCAAGGATGGAGCCGACGGCGTCTTTCCCATCGTAATAGGCTGAAGGTTGGGTTTCACGAACGACGTATGTTTTTCCAGGTTCGAGAAGATCGAACTTGTAGTAACCGTTCTCGTCGGTTTTTTGAGTAGCGACAAGGGTCGCCTTTCCGTCTTCGCCGACAACGTATAGCTCGAGGGTTACGTCCTTGATTCCCTTTTCGCCGTCGTCTTTGACTCCGTTGTTATTGACGTCTTCATAGACATAACCGCTCAAGGAACCAGGTGGGAGAAGTTCGCCAAAATTGTATTCTTCTCCGTGCGCGTCCCAGAAGACGTTGACTCCGTTAATTTCGTCATTCTCTCCGAGCTCTCCACCCAACGTGCCGACGGCGTCTTTACCGTCGTCCCAGCTTGACGGCTGAATTTCTCTAACTGCGTACGTCTGCTCAATGTCGAGGGAATCAAACTTGTAAAAACCGCTTTCGTCCGTTTGGGTTTCGGCAATTTTGACATATTGACCGTTCTCTAGTCGATAGAGTTCAACCGTAACGCTACCGATTCCCTTTTCTCCGGTATCCATCAGACCGTTGTTATTCTCGTCGTGATAAACGTAACCGGAGACTGAGCCGAGTTTGAGTTCGCCAAAGTTATAATTGACGCCATGCTCGTCCCACTGAACGTCGACGTCGGAGATATAATCATTTTGAGTCGAGGTTCCGCCGAGAGAACCGACGGAATCTTTGCCGTCGTCATAGGCGCTTGGCTGAATTTCCTTGACTCCATACTTCTGATTGATATCAAGATTGTCGAAAGAATAAGAGCCGTCGTCGCTGGTCTTTTGTTCCGCGATCTTGACGTAACTTCCGTTAATCAGCTGATACAATTCGACGGTGACGCCGCCAATTCCCGCTTCGCCGCTATCGAATAGTCCGTTGTTGTTGCGATCTTCGAAAACATTCCCGGCAATAGATCCAAGCTTTAGTTCACCAAAGTCATAATTGACGCCGTGATCGTTCCAGGCGATCGGAATAGAGCGAATCTCGTCATTCTCGACAACCTCGCCTCCAAGCGAGCCGACCGAGTCTTTCCCGTCGCTATAATCGTCGGGCTGCTTTTCGCGAACGGCGTATTCCTTATTGACGTCGAGCTTGTCAAAAAGATAGGAACCGTCTTCGGCGGTCAGCGTTTCCGCGATTTTCACGTATTCGGAACCGTTCCACTCGTATAATTCGATAGGGACTCCGGCAATGCCTTTTTCCGATTGGTCAAAGACGCCGTTGTTGTTGCGATCCTCAAAAACATTGCCCGCGATAGAACCTAATTTAAGTTCGCCAAAGTTGTAGTCCGTTCCATGATCGTCCCAACCGATCGAGACGTTCGAAACGTAATCGTCGGAAAGATCGCCGCCGAGAGAACCAACGGAATCTTTGCCGTCGTCGTATGCGGCTGGTTGGAGCTCTTTTACCGCATAGATATTATTAATGTCTAAGTTCTCGAAAAGGTAAGAACCGTCTTCGTCGGTCGTCGTTTCGGCAATTTTAACATATTTGGAGCCGTCCCACTGATAAAGCTCGATCACGACGTTCGCAATTCCGTTTTCACCGGCGTCAATCACGCCGTTGTCGTTGCGGTCTTCCCAGACGTTTCCTTCAATCGAACCGAGTTTGAGTTCGCCAAAGTCGTAGTTGTAACCGTTTTCTCCATAGCCGACGAAGACGTCCGAGAAAACTTCATTAGCAACCATTCCTCCCAGAGAACCAATGTAATCGTTACCATCCGCATAGTCTTCAGAAGAGAAGATCTCACGTATCTCATAGGTCTTCTCAGGAAGTTTTCTGAGCGTGCCGTCTTCGTTCCAAGAACCGTCAAGGACGAACTTGTAGTTGCCCTCGGAATCGACCGTCTGGGTTTCCATGAGCGTATAGGTCTTGGAACCGTCCGCGTTGGTATCAATTCTCCAGAGCTCTATCTTCGCCGGGTAAGCGGTTCCATCCCAACTTTCGCCAGGCTCCTTGCCATTAGCGTTGTTGAAGTCTTCAAAAACGCTTCCGCTGATAGTACTGACGAGCGCTTTCGCGAAGTTGTTGTCAGGAGCTATTTCGCCGCCTTGCATTCCGGAAACGTCGATTTCGAGCGGAGAAATTTTCTCTCCAAACTTGCCTCCCTTGGCGCAGAAATCGAAATACGTCCATCCCTCCGGAGAGGTGATATTCGACTCTGTGTATATCTTATAAGATCCCGGAAGAAGGTCGTCCCCCGCAAATTCATAGAAACCGTTTACGTCGGTCGTCGTTGTCCATCGTCGTCCGTCTTCACCAACGAGCGTAACTTCGACGTTTGAGAGAGGGTCGTCCGAACCGACGTCGTAATTGCAGTCGACATTGCGATCGCCGTATACGTAACCGGAGATAACGATCGGTTTCGGGGAGAGGAGAACGTCGCCGTAGACGCCCGCCTGATCGACGCCTTCGTTTCCATCGTCTAGGTCGTAAGGCAAAAGCGAGGAATCGTAAGCGTTCGCAAGCTTTTCAGGACGGGAATATTCCTCGTCGTATTGGTCGACAAAGAGCCCCGTCCAATCTTCGACATTGTAGTGTTCCGACGTGAAGCAAGTTGATACGATCGATCCGCCAATTTCATTGACGAGGGATCCTCCCATTTCCCCGCCCTCGACTTGGGAATTGTCGATACCAGACGAAGAGTTTCCTTGGTATTCGTCGAGATCAATTTGAAAGACGAAATGATCGCCGGCGTGGAAATTTGTGAAGGAGATCTTCAGAATCATTCCACCGTCTTCGACTTCGTATGAATAGCCGATATCCGAGGTTTTATCGACCAAAGTAAAGGGCACAGACGCATATGAACCTAAGCCGCCCTGGGAAACGTCGAAAAAAGCCTCGCCTTCGTCGAGCTGCCCGTTGCCATTTTTGTCGAGATTAATGGTGATGGAATCGAGCGTCGTACTCTCCTCGCCTCCGACCCAGGCTACATAGAAACGATCACCTAGATCTTCCTGGTACTGCTCCGTATATACAACGCCGACAGAAATGGGATCCGCTGCTAGATACTCTCGTTTTTCAAGCGGTTCGATACGGCAAACGTGTTGCATTGGATTGCCGAAAGCTTTTCTGTCACGTTTGCGGGATTTTCGGTTTTTCTTAACAGACGATACCTTTTCTACCGCTTGTTTTTGCATGAAGAGAGACATTTTTTCAGCCTTTCGCGCGTTAAAACTTCTTCATTTTCTCTTGTTATTGGAAAAACCAATAAGTTGAGGAGCCTACCATTCCCTCGATGAATACGACGGAGCCTACTCTTTCTTGCTGAAAGCAAATACTGACCTTGCAGAATTAGAGCAGCCACTTATTGTTATCGTCAAAATTTTCCCATTTCATTAGACGGTTTTTTATGGTAAGAACCGTCTATTTATGGCAAGGACCATCGTCGAACGGTGGCGTCATAACTTGACGACAATATCGTACGGGTTCGGGGATCGAATAGGAGGTCGGTTACAGTTCCCGTGTGCTCGACGCCTTGGGCAATTATCTTTTGTTCGGATATTTTCCATACGTTGACATGATTTACGCTGTCGCCTGTGACGAGGAGATCCGAATCGCAAAACGTCATGGAAAAGACCTTACTGTTGCCATGACATAAAGAGGCGACGACTTGTCCGCTAGCTAAGTCCCATACAATCGTCTGGTTGGAATCGCCAGCCGCCGCTAATAACTTGCCCGAAGGATCAAAAGATACCGCGCGGACTCTCCGAGGGATTTTTTTCCCTTTCGTTACGGAGTCTTCTGAGTTTACTAGCGTGAATTCCTTGAATATCGTACCGTCTATGGTGTTCCAGACTCGAACGACGCCGTTGCGGCCTCCAAGAGCAAGAAGACGACCGTCATTGGAAAAGACGAGGGAGGTGGAACTTTCACCCGGAGCTTCCCATACGGGCTGTTCTTTCTGTAGTGTTTTCGCATTGAAGAAGTGAACTTGGGGTTTATAGCCGCAGACAGCGATGATTTTCCCGTTGGGAGAAACGGCTAGAGAATGAGTTCCTTCGGTCTTGAAAGAAGCTTCTCTTAATTTTTGCTGGGTGAGATAATTCCATATAGCCAGTTGGCCGTTTTGCGACAACGTGACAATCTCGTTTGATCCTTCAACTGGACAGACGTCGACGGCGCGCACCCAATCTTCTAGCGCGTTTAAAATAGGTTTAAAGACGAACGAGTCGGTTTGGGTTGTCGAACCGGCATAAATCCGGTGGTCGTCGCCGCCTACAAACAATGTCGAACCGTCCTGGGACAACGCGATCGTCTCGACAACGGGTTTAAGATTAACCTTGCTACTTGAGGAATCTCTTTGGACTGTTTCAAACTCTTTATAAGTTGACACGCAAGGGAGCAAAATTGGTTTTGTTTGAGCTCTCGCCGTAGAAGAAAAGGACGGAATGAGGCAAACGGCGCATACGACTCCCAGTAAGCTATTGTGCAGAATTGATCTATTCTTTGACATTCAGGGCGACTCCAAAGGCTTTTGCCAATATTAAGTCTGAGAGCGGGGCTTGAACAAGCGAGGCTCTGAGTAAACAGTCTTGTCGAACGACGCGGAGGGGAGACTCGTCGAATTACTTTAATACGATCTTAGGGCAAGTCCATGAAAAAAGTATGCTACAAATTTTTCGGAACTATTGCCAACTGACCGTGTTTAAGTGTAGGAAAAGAACGAACCGACAAGTTTCCCCTTAACGGTATCGTCATCTTGGAGGATCGGATGTAATTATTCGAAAGAAGATTTGTTTAAAACGATTTTGTAAATTGAAACGTTTATATGGATAAGGACTAGTATATAAATTTTATATTATGGCATAGTCTTTACGAATAAAACCAGAAATCGAGCTCTCGGGTTAGTGATAGAAAGAACAGTTATAATGGAAAAAATATGAAATTTAAACAAAACGCCTGTCAAAAAAACTTGACTTGTGTTGATAGGCATTTTACGCTAATGAGGAGAATTGGTAACATCGCTGAAAGACAACGCCTGACGACGCTTTTCATGTTTGCTTTTTCTTAATGTAAAGGCGTTGAACATCGAATGTGAGCGTATAGTCTTTATAGAAATTTAAGCCGTAAGGGAAACTGATGTTGAAAGAAGTAAATGCAATGAAGGGGAGCCGCATGTGTCGCCCAATACCTTCAAGAGGCGGCGGCGTATTGAAGGTAATCGTTATTTTACTGCTTGTTATCGGTATTGGCGCAGGTATTTGGGGATGGCGCGTGAAATCGGGTTCATCTTCCAAGAAAGTTAATTTAATCTACGCGACAGCAGAGCGCGGGGTTTTTGTCCATGAAGTAAACGGCAAGGGAAGCGCGGAGAGCGCAAAGAACGTCGACGTGGCTTCTCAAGTCGAAGGACAGGCTACCGTCATTTATTTAATTCCCGAAGGCACCGACGTAAAGAAGGGCGATCTTCTTGTAGAATTGGATTCTTCCGACGTTGATGAGAAACTCGACTCTCAAGTCGTAACTACGAACTCAAGTCGCGCGACGCTTAATAGTTCGCGCGCGACGTTGCGTTCCGCTGAGATTTCTCTCGAAGAGTATGTCGAAGGAACCTTTGAACAGAACTGGATGGAGTACGAAAACACCATCTTTGAAGCGGAGCAAACGCGTAAGCAAAACGCTGATAGCGCACGATTTACCGAACGCTTGTTGAATCTGAACTACTCGACGGAGTTGCAGTACGAAATTGACAAGGTGGCTGAGGAAAAGGCTAAGAACTCCCTTGAGGTCGCGAATCTTAAAAAGATGACCCTTCTCAAGTACACCAGCGAAAAGCAAATTACTTCTCTCATGTCCGATATCGAAACCGCCAAGGCGAAAGTTGATTCGGATAAGAATTCCTACAACATCAATTTGAATCGTGAAAACCGATATCGGGAAATTTCTGCGAACTGCAAAATCAAAGCTCCTCAAGACGGCCAGGTTGTTTATGCGAACCAGGATTCGCGACGTATGTCTGAGGCTGATATGATCAAAGAAGGATCGACAGTTCGTCAACGCCAGGTGCTTGTTCGTTTGCCTGATAAAACGCAAATGCAGGTGAAAACGATGATCAATGAGTCTAACATTTCTTCCGTAAAGGTCGGAATGCCCGCGAAGATCACGTTTGACTCAATTCCCGGCAAGGTTATCGAGGGAGAAGTCGTTAAGGTTAATCTTTATCCTGAAATTGTCTGGATGTCTTCCGCCAAAGATTACGTGACGCTTGTTAAAATCAATGAGAATATCGAAGAACTTCGTTCCGGTTTAACGGCTCAGGTACGTATTATCGCGGATGAACAAAAAGACGTTTTAATGGTTCCAGTTCATTGCGTGACCGAATATGGCAACAAGACTTATTGCGTTACGTATAAAGACGGAGTTTGGGGATATAAAGAAGTCCTTTTGGGCGCGTCTAATGAAAAACAAGTTATCGTTTTAGCGGGTCTGAACGAAGGCGATCAAATTGTTAGCGGCGCAAGAAATTATCGCGACAATGTAACGTTCCCGGATCCCAGCGCTCCTTCGGACTTCGAGGATAACGAGATCTATCAACAGAAACTTGCAGAAAAGGAAGCCGAACGAGAAAAGAACGCTAGCATTGAGGCAGGCGTCGGCGACTCGACTATCGCGGGCGGTCCCGGCGGCGGCATGCCTAAGGGCGTTATGGGCGGTCCCGGCGCGGAGAGTATGTCTGGCGGTATGCCCGGAATGGGAAATCAGGGGGGCGGCGCTCCTAAAGGCGCGGGCGGTCCTGGCGGCGCGGGCATGAGTCCGGAAATGATGAGCGCTATTGCTGAAAAGATTAAGTCCGGCGAAATTCCTGCCGACGTTTTGAGTCGTCTTCCTGGGGGCATGGGTAAAGGCCCTGGCAGGGGCGGCGCTCTTTCAGCCGACGAAGTTGAGGAATTGCAAAAGAGACGTGAAGAAGCGGTCGTTTATGCTAAAACAATTGAGGAACGACTGGCGCATGACGCTCGAATTGCCGATATCGAGCCGTTTTTCAATCGTACCGTAATGGAAATGCAGCGCGAATTACTTGCCGCAATCGACGCGAAGACTTCTGCTTTGCAAGCTCGAATTGCCGCTCGACAAAGCGAAATTACAAGGCGTCAAGAAGAGATTGAACTTTTGCAAAAGACCTCTAACGCCGTGAAAAATGGCGAAGCCGAGGTTGTCGCTTCAAGTGACGGCGAGAGCGTAGACGAGAAGATAGAACGTCTCACAAAAGAGATTCAGGCTCTTCGCGGAGATTCTGACGTCCCCGTTCTTGAACGCGTCGCATATTTGGATCAAATTGATTGGAACAAGTACGTCAGCGGGAACGACGTGACCAAGGAAGCGATTAACTTCTTGTCGGAAAGTGCGGACGATTTATTCGAGAGTCTCTTCCCCAATTCTCAGGTTTTAGACGTTGTAGAGAAAGAAAGCGGTCGTGAAAACGACGCGACGTCGGATGAAGACGCCCTCGTTCCTGCTTCCGAAAGCGATCTTGCGTCGACTGGAGCCGCCGATTATAGCGCGTTCCTTCCCCTCTTTGAAGTTTGGGATACCAATCATGACGGACGTCTCAAGCCGACCGAATTCGTAATCGGTTTCTTCTCTGATCGTAAAAGTTTCCAAGATTCTGAATCGGATGAATCAATTGACGAGCTTTTTGCCGAATATGCCCGCGGTAACGAATCCGATAAGGATGATTTGGCCGACGTCTTGGCGATTTCGGAAATTCCTATGAAAGATTGCTTAGTCGTTGCTGACAGAATCCTTCGGGAGCGAGCCGAGGCTACAAGCGGTTCCAGTAGGAGGAACGGAGGTGCGCGCGGTGGAAACGGCGGCCCCCGCGGCCCTCTAGGGGCTCAAAAAGATTTGCCGACGGGCGCTCCTGAATCTGCTGAAAATGGCGGATCAGAGAAGGGGAAATTTCCGCCGATTGCGGGCATGAATCCTCCTGCAGATGGTTCAGAAGGTCTTGACATGCCTACGCCTCCCAAGGCTGAACCTATAAAAGATTTGTCTGAGGCTAGCTCGATCAAGCAGGCTGTCGCCTTCTATCTTGATCGAATGGACTTCAATAACGACGGATTCTTACAGAAGACGGAATTCGTTAAGGGGTATCACGAGATTAATGACGCGGCTGGAAAGTTGTTTTTGACTAAAAACGCGATCAATGCCGTCGACAATAGTTCTCCGATGGAATTTGGCCCGCCTCCAAGGTAATAGCTAGCGAATAATTGGCTGTTATAGGTATGTATTATTCCATTCCCTGTTGTAGAGAAAGTTCATGTTTGAAAAAAAGAAGAACGAGTCTTCTGGATCGCCCGAGAAAGGCCCTCTTTTCGCAGCAAAACTTTCCGGCGTTAAGCGTGAGTATGTGCTAAAAGGCGAAACCGTCTACGCTCTTCGCGGCGTCGATCTGGAAGTGCCCATTGGGGATTATGTCGCCATCATGGGCGCGTCTGGGTCTGGTAAGAGTACGATGTTGAACCTTCTTGGGTGCCTTGATCGACCTACTCATGGCAAAATATGGCTAGGCGCCGACGACGTTACGTCCCTGGACGACGATAAGCTTTCCGAGATTCGAGCGACTCGTATCGGGTTTGTTTTCCAATCTTATAACCTAATTCAGCAACTTACGGTTATTGAGAATATTGAAGTGCCTCTTTACTATCAAGGCAACGCTTCTTTACGATCTCGCAAGCGCTGTATTGAATTAGCCAACATGGTCGGCTTGAGTCAGCGTTTAAACCATCGTCCAACGCAGCTATCAGGGGGACAGCAACAACGAGTTGCAATAGCGCGAAGCCTTGTTAACGATCCTTACTTTATCCTTGCTGACGAGCCTACGGGTAACTTGGACTCCAAAACTACCGCTGAAATCCTCGACCTTTTGGACGAGTTAAGTAGTCAGGGACGTACGATAATTCTGGTTACGCATGAAGACGACGTTGGCGCGCGGAGTAAGCGAATTGTTCGCCTGAAAGACGGGCTTATCGAATCTGACACGCGGTTGCGTCCTCTCTAAGACGGCGATATTGACGGACGTCTGAATCCATAGCGCAATTCTAATTGGATTGATCGACGCTTTTCAGACGTCCTCTGACACTTTGATTAATTCTTTAGTTTAAGGTCTAGAATGTTCAATAGTATTAGGCATTTTTAGACGATAGGTTTAGTTTTAAAAATGACACAGGCGTTTCGAACCTTGCTCTCTGGTATTAAGAGCTTGTATTTGCACCCGATGCGCTCTTTGTTGACTGTGCTTGGTATTTTTATCGGCGTCGCCAGCGTAATTTGGCTGATGGCGATCGGCGAGGGAATTAGTAAGAAGGCGCAGGAGCAAATTGAGAGTTTGGGCGCTGACAATATTATTGTTAGTACCATCAAACCGCCTAATGAGGCTCTTTCTTCCGGAAGTCAGGGGCGCGGTCTACAAATACCTGAATACGGTCTTACTCGGGCTGATTATGAACGTTTGACAGAAACGATCCCAACGGTTATTAATTCAGCGCCTCTGAAAGATTATCAGGAAACGTTCCAAAATGGCCGCTGGAAGGTGGACGGTCGTCTTGTCGGATGCACGCCCGCGTATTTTGACGTCGTTAAGATTTCGATGTTTGAAGGTCGAATTTTTACCGACTCTGAGAATGACTCCGCTTGCGACTACTGCATTTTAGGAGCCGGGGTTGCGCAAACCTTGTTTCCATATGAGGAGCCTCTCGGCAAACTGGTTCGCGTAGGAGACAACTACTATTTCCGCGTCATTGGAATAGCCAATTCACGATCACCTTCGGCGGCTATTGGAAGTTCTTTGAAGTCGGAGGATTATTCGTATGACGTTTATATTCCGTTGAAAACGATGCAAACGCGCGTAGGCGATACCGTCGTCGTTCGGCGTAGCGGTTCAATGGAAGGCGAGACAGTTCAGTTAAAACAAATAACCCTGAAAGTTGGGAACGTTGCCGACGTTATGCAAACAGCCGACTTAATCAAGTTGACGCTGGAAAAGTATCATAACAAATTTGAGGACTATGGCGTTACCGTTCCGCTTGAGCTGTTGGAACAGGCCAAGACCACGCGTATGATGTTTAACGTGTTTATGGGACTAATCGCGGGTATTTCTCTACTCGTTGGCGGTATCGGCATTATGAACATCATGTTGGCAACGGTTACCGAGAGAACGAGAGAAATTGGTATTCGTCGAGCGCTTGGCGCTAAACGCGGAGATATTGTTCGGCAATTCTTGGTAGAGACAGTCGTTCTATCGGTTGTCGGCGGCGGCTTGGGCGTCTTGGTTGGTTTGACTTGTTCGCCTGTCACGTCTTTTGCGATGGGAATCCTCCATAAAACAAACCCTGAACTCATTGCGAGTTTGCCTCCCATCGTCCAGGAACTCAAACCGATCATCGTTTTCTGGTCAGTTCCTTTGGCATTCTTGATTTCGATCTTGATTGGCGTTGTGTTTGGCGTGTATCCCGCTATCCGCGCGGCGAAGATGGATCCGATCGAAGCCTTGAGACACGAGTGATTCCATTCCAATAAAAAAGTCAACGCAATCGTCTGCGTTGACTCTTTTATTTTAAAGCTCAGTAAGAGGTTTTCGCGCTAGCGTCTAATCTCACTTCTCCTTCCAGATGAAGCGATAATTGAAGCGTCGGTTGGGCGCCGTATCTCCCGCGATGCAGAGTGAAATGGGCGTTTCAAGATCCGCAGGATTGTCGCTCCACTTATAATCGAGCGTGAAGGAAGAACCGGCGACGTCGAGAAGGGATCGGTCGATTCCAACAACTAAGCGGTTATCTTGTACGGCGTAATCAATTTCGCTTATTTCTTCCCATTTTCCTTCATTGGATTGAGAATCCTGGCTCCATTTACAAAGGGTCGTTTTCTTGTCGTTTAGAACGGTTTTGTTGACGAGGTAATCGTAACCGTACCATCCAGTTTCATAATCGGCGTCCGCATTTATGAAGAGTAATCCCCAATTGGGGTCGCTCGGCGCCGTCCAATCGTCGGCAGTTTCGGC
>SFIW01000058.1 GCA_004556055.1 Planctomycetaceae bacterium | reverse complement strand
CGGCAAGGACGTCAAGGACGCCAGCGGGAAAACGCTCGTCGAAAAAATGTATCAAACGATGGCTTTCGACGACGACGAATTGCGCAAATTCATCACGACTTTAGACGAAAAAGGCGTGTTCAAAGATGCCATCGTCGTCATTACGGGCGATCACGGCTACGATCTCGGCGAGTACGAAGTCGAGAAATCGCAAGTCGCTGGGCTCGAAGCATGTCGGCGCAACGTGACGTGGATTCCGCTCGTCATGATATCGAATCGCGAAGATATGCCACGAGGCGAGCAATTGACGACCGCTTCGCATTCCGACGTCGCGCCGACGATTTTGTCGGCGCTCGATATATACGACGACAACGTCTTTACGGGCCACGATTTGTGGACGACGAATCGACGCATCACGATCAATACGAAATATGGCAATTCGATGATCGAAACGAACGATTTTACGGCAGTGTTTTCGGATCCCGTCGATCGACTCTATTCTACCCACGACTATATGCAACGGTCGAATGTCGCCTCCTCACATCCAGATGTCTTGAAAGAGCTCCGTCGCTTGGTCGATGATTATTGTGCGATAGTCGATTATGCATACGAGCGTGGGATGTTTTAGACGAAAAAGCCGTGCGTATGCGCACAGCGTAGCGAGCACATAGCACGGCAGCGCAGGCGTATGCGCGCAAGGGCGGAACGCCCGAGCACATAGCCGTAGCCCCCCGAGCCCGTATTGAGCGATAGCGAAATAGGGCGATAAAGAGCCCGTATTGAGCCCGTAGGGCGAAATAGGGCGCGAAACGCGCTTTTTTGCCAGTTTGATGCAGATACAAGGAAGCTAGCCCAAGGGGGGCGGGGGCGTACTCAGGTACGTTCCCGCCGCACGCGTGGCGACGCTGACGCCGTAGATGCGCAAAATGGCAAAAAAGAGAGCCCGTATTGAGCGATAGCGAGATAGGGCGATACAAAAAATGGTGCCCGAGGCGGAGAAAATGTGTGGATTTGTTGCTACAATGAATCGCGGTGCGGTGATCGGGGAGAAAAATAGATTGTAACAAACTGAAATATGTGGAAAATAACGACGCTGTAATAATGGCGTTGCACCTCGACCATATAGGGCAAGCGACGAGTTTGTTGGAAAAACGGCACGGAGGATGGAGATGCGAAGAAGCGTTTTGTTGGCATATGCGACGGTGGCGGCATGTGCGATGTTTGTTTCGAGTACGGCGCACGCCATATCGATATGCCTCGACCCAGGGCATGGTGGTAGCGATCCGGGGGCTGTGGGGTGCGGTTTGAAAGAGGCCGAAGTCGTGCTCAAGTCGTCGAAGATGCTCAAGACGATGCTCGAGTCGGCGGGGCACACGGTCTACATGACGCGGACGTCGAATGTCGACGTCGGGTTGGGGGCGCGAGCGAGTTATGCCAATGGCAAGGGCGTGGCGACTTTCGCGAGTATCCACAACAACTTCTTTAGTAATCCGACTGCGACGGGGATCGAAACGTTTTGTTACATCAATAACTTGAGCAAGAAAAGCGGCACGCAGGCCAAGAACATTCAGAACAATATGATAGCGACGTGGCCGTTGGCCAATCGCGGTGCGAAAGAGGCGAATTATGCCGTCGTGCGCGAAACGAATATGCCCGCGACGTTGTCGGAGCTGGCGTTTATCAGCAACTGCAGCAAAGACGCGAAGTATTTGGCCAACGATGCCGAGCTCAAGAGGGCGATGGTGGCGCATTGCAAAGCTATCGTCGCACAATGGGGCGGCAATGCGGCAAAGTGCTCCGAAGGCGGTGGTGGCGGTGGCGGCGGCGAAACGACGTCGAAAGGCACCATCATGGCGGGCACGTTCAACACCACGATTGCCAATGACAAATGGCTAGGCGGCGTGAAATATACGGTTGGCGGGCAAACGCAAACGAGTGCCGGATCGTATTCGATGATGTCGTTTTCGCTCGCGCCGGGCAAGTATTCGGCGACGGCTTCGAAAGATGGCTTTAACACGGCGACGAAAGAGTGCCAAGCCGTCACGGCGGGCCAAGTCGCGTGGTGTTCGATTGCGCTCACGCCGAAACCTGCCGAAATTAAGCCTGGCACGGCTGTCGGGCACGTCGACAATGCGGCAACTGGGGCGCACATCGCCAATGCCAAAGTCGACATTAAGAATGGCGCAACGGCGACATATAACGGCAAAGACAAATGGTCGTTTTCGGTCAACCCCGGCACGTATCAAATCATAGCAACGGCCGACGGCTACGACGACAATGAGAAGAGTTGTACCGTCGTTTCGCAAAAAGAGAGCGATTGCACGATTACGCTCACGCCCAAGAAGGGGACGATTACGGGCGCCGTGACCGATGGTGCGCAAAACGTCGCCGCGAAAGTCTCGCTCAACGATTCTAACGTCGATTACGATGCTTCGACGCCGTTTACATTTACCGTCGATGCGGGCACGTATACGATCAACGCCATTGCCGAGGGCTACAAACCCGGTTCGGCGTCGTGCACCGTCAATCCGGGTCAAACGGCGACGTGCAATATTACGGTCGAAAGAGAACAAGTCGCCGTCGAACGCGGCACGCTCATGGGGCTCGTCAAAGATGCCAATAGTGGCGAAAACGTCAAGAGCGATGTGACGACAAACGATCAAACCGTCCACTTTACGGGCACCGAATATTATCGCTTCTATCTCGAACCCGGCGAATACACCGTCACGGCAACCGCAACGGGCTATGAAAAAGGCGAAACCAAATGCACGGTGAAATCGGGCGAAAGCGTCCATTGCGATATTTCGATAACGCCGCTAGGCGGGGCATTTGCGGGCACATTGCTCGATGCTGTGACGAAACAACCGATCGATAGCGCCAAGAAACCGATCATCAAAATCGGCGAGTCGACTGTCGAGGTCGACGATAAGGGCGCGTGGAAATCGACGCAAGCCGCTGGCGAATACGACGTTTCGGCATCGGCCGAGGGCTACCGTACGACGGCTGTTTCGTGCACGGTCGAACCGGGCAACCAAGAATCGCCTTGCGAAATCTTGCTCGTGCCAAACGACACCGCCACGGGCGCGCTCGTCGGATATGTCTACGACAGCCGAAGCGAAACGATGCGCATTCCCGCCACGGTTTCGATCGATGGCTATAGCCCCGCCAAATACCCAGGCAAGGGAACTTGGCGCATGACGAATTTGCCCGCCGGATTCTATAACGTTCGCGCAACGGCCGACGGTTACTACGAAGCAACGAGAGAATGCCAAGTCATGCCAAGCGACGACGATAAAGAATATAGCCCCTGCAATATCGGCCTCGTCGCCAAATCGACTGGCGGTGCCGTCGTCGAAGCCGAATACGACACGCCGACGACAAAAGTTCAAGTCTATTCCGATTCTTGCTCGGCTACGCCGGCGACAAACAACGCCCATTCGTGGATGGCTTGGGCGCTCGGTATCGTCGCCCTCGTCGGATTGGGCATTCGTAGACGATTATCGTAAGGAGAGTTTTACAATGAAATGGTATCGCATCATCGCTACGACAACGATTCTCGTCGCCTCTTTTGCCGCGCTACAAGCCTCGGCTCAAGACCTCGTGCAAACCCAAAATCAAGCACAAAATCAAGCACAAACGCAGAATCAAGCACAAACCCAAAATCAAGCGCAAACCCATAATCAAGCGCTCGAACGCGGTCAGGCAAAAGAACAAACCCAAGCCAAAGAACAAATCCAAGTCACCGATCTCGTCCCCGCGCAAGCCATACTCCCCGCGCGTGAACGCGTCGAAGCCCCCGTTCACGTCGATCGAAAACCCGGTCTCCGTTTGCCCGTCGATGGCGAAATGATCGCGCTCGACGCGGCAAATATGTGGACTATCTCCGATGTTCCCGAGGCAAAATTGACCGAAATTTCGAAAATCAGCACAAACACGAAATTCCCTTCGATTTCGCCCAACGGCGACAAAGTCGTCTTGTTTAGCCCCGAAAAAGGCGAAACGCCAAAACGACTCATCCAATGGTCGCGCCACGAAAAAACAGACCACGAAATCATGCGCGGTCAAGACGTCTCGACTTACGTCACCTGGGACGACGCCGACAACATCTCAATGCGCCAAGCCGACAAGCCCTTCTTCCACGATGGCCAAATGCTCAAACTCAAATTGGGCAATAAAAAAGCGACACTGCGCGCGAAAAAACGCCTCTCCGAATCGAAATACTTCACCTACGACGCCGACGATATCATCATCCTCGTGCGCAAAGATACCGAGACGCTGCAGGCGATTTCCGATACATCGGCCGACCGATACTATTCGCCCATGTTGTCGCCCGACGAAAAATTCGTCGTCTTCAACGGCCTGACGACGGGCGTCCACGTCTTCGACATCGAACAAAACGCCGTCGTCTACATCGGCGAAAAAGGCACCGATCCGAGCTTCTCGCCCGACGGCCGCTACCTCATCTATGCCGTCACCACCGACGACGGCGACGATTTCACCTCGGGAAACCTCGTCTTGATCGACCTCAAAACCCATTCGCGCCGCACGATTTCTAATCCATCAAAAGAAATCCGACTCCGCGGTTCGATCAGCTACGACGCCCAATTCGTCGCCTACGAAACGACTAAAGGCGTCTTCAGAGCAAAAATCGTGAATCAATAATTCCCTTCCGCCCTCTCCTTGCCCCTGCCCACCACAAATGCCCCCCTCTCCATTTATGGAGAGGGGGTTGCCAATATGCCGGGGGTGAGGTCAAACGCCCGCCGCGGCGGGCGTCTATTCCCTCTCTCCATTTATGGAGAGAGGGCTAGGGGGTGAGGTCAGGGGATCTTTTTAAGGTGATTCGGGTTTGCGAGTCGTCCGAATTCGTTGTAAATACGATTCGAATTTTGAGGTACCAGAGACGCCTCCGTGTGCGCACTCGGTACCTTTGGCATTTCAACATTCCTCGGAGGCTTCATGATACCTCAGCACCATTATATGTCTTGTATCGGCTGTGGAACGCGCGTACACGCCTATGATTCGGCGACTTTTTCGTGTCCAAATCGCGAATGCATGCCCGAAGTCAACCATATCCTTCAGAAAAAACACGTCGTCACGACGCCACTCTGGCAACGCAGTAAACTCGAAGATTCGAACAATCCATTCGTTCGCTATCGCCACCGCCTCTTGGGCTATCACCGTTGCCTCAATTCGCACCACACCGACATAGACTACCTCGAGCGCATCGCCCGACTCGACGGCGCACTCCAAGCCATCGACGGCACGGGCTTCGCCGAAACTCCCCTGACCATCGAAACCAACCTGGCCAACGCCATCGGTCTCGATCCGCTCCAAAAACTCTTCGTCAAAGACGAAACACACAACGTCGCAGGCTCGCACAAAGCACGCCATCTCTTCGGCGTCTTGCTCAATCTCTCGCCCGCCTCCCTCAAAGCCCCATTTGCCATCGCCAGCTGCGGAAACGCCGCACTAGCCGCCGCCGTCGTCTGCAAAGCCGCAGGCGCACAACTCGAAGTCTTCATCCCAACCGACGCCGAACCCAGCGTCGTCGAACGGCTCAAAACGCTCGGCGCTCACTTGCACATCTGCGAGCGACGCGAAGGCGAATTGGGCGACCCATGCTACCTCCGCTCTCTCGAAGCCGTCGCCAACGGCGCCATCCCTTTCACATGCCAAGGACCCGACAACGGGCTCACCATCGAAGGCGGCGAAACACTCGCATACGAAATCTTCGACCGATGGCACGCCGAAAACCAAACATGCCACCACATGTTCGTTCAAGTCGGCGGCGGCGCACTCGCCTCGAGCTCCGCACAAGCTCTCGCAGAAGTCATGCGACACGAGCCCCTCGCCGTTCTACCGCGATTCCACACCGTCCAAACGCGCGGCGCATTCCCACTCGCTCGCGCCTACGACCGACTCGTCCGCGTCATCGACGCTCGACTACACGACAAACCATTCCCACAACTCAACGCCTACCAAGACGACCTATCGTTCGAACAACGCGCCAACGACCACAGCGCCGAAAACATCGCACAACTCCTCGTCATGGCAGACTGCATTCGCGCCGCTTGGGACTCCACCGCCGTTCAATCCGCCGTCCGATACGCCGCCGCCAACAAACACCTCTTCATGTGGCCCTGGGAAGACGCTCCACACTCCATCGCACACGGCATTCTCGACGACGAAACTTACGACTGGTACAACATCGTTTGCACCATGCTACGCACCGGCGGCATCCCACTCGTCGCCGACGAAACGCTACTCGCCGATGCCCACAAACTCGCGCATACGCACACGCAAATCACCCCATCGGCCACGGGCAGCGCAGGCCTCGCCGGCCTCATGCTCATGAAACGAGCCAACGCCATCGCCGAATTCGAAAACGTCGCACTCTATTTCACCGGGATCGAACGCTAATCGCGCACACGCCCCGCGACTCTCCCACCCCGACTCCGCCTAAACGCGCCCTATGCCTTCTGCATACGAATACGCCCTCTTTGTCGGGCTATTTCGCCCCATTCGGGGCTCAATACGCCCTCTTTGTCGGGCTATTTCGCCCCATTCGGGGCTCAATACGCCCTCTTCGTCGGGCTATTTCGCCCCATTCGGGGCTCAATACGCCCTCTTTGTCGGGCTATTTCGCCCCATTCGGGGCTCAATACGCCCTCTAGCCCCACTCCAACCCAATTCCCCCCCTCTCCATTTATGGAGAGGGGGGGGCCGATAGGCCGGGAATGAGGTCAGGGGCGCGAGTAGCCCCACCCCATAGTTTGTCTCTTTCACCCATGAAATAGCCCAACCCCACCCCATGGTTTGTCTCTTTCACCCATGAAATAGCCCAACCCCACCCCATGGTTTGTCTCTTTCACCCATGAAATAGCCCAATCCTACCCCATAGTTTGTCTCTTTCACTCCCGAAATAGCCCAACCCTACCCCATAGTTTGTCTCTTTCACCCATGAAATAGCCCAACCCTACCCCATAGTTTGTCTCTTTCACCCATGAAAGAGACAAACACGACTTCTGGGGCGCGCTACGCGCGCAACCACCAATCGACAGCTGTCGGGCGCCATACGTCGCTCAAATGCTCCGTCTGGCGACGTTCGACGAAATCGCTTTGCATCTTTTTCAGCTCCGTTCGATCGATGATCGACGGGTCGCGACTTGCAACATTGAAATCGACGCCAAATCGCGCCATGTTTTTGTTCACGATATCGACGATTGCTTCGTCGAATGATTGAACTTTCGGGTGCGTTCGTATCGCCTCGGGCAAAAGTGGCATAAATGCCGCCCGATATACTGCCCTGTCTTTGCCGCCATAATCCCAATAATGCGGCGGTATTTGTGCACAAAAATCGTATAATTCTGCATCGAATAACGGATCGTAAAAGTATTGTTTCGACATTCGTGCCGTTATATCAATCGCTCGCATCATATATTCCCATTCGTCGCAAAGCGGCATAGATGCTCGCTCTTGGTATTGCGTCGATGTGAATATATTGTCAAACATCGGATTTTCATTGCGCATCCAAAATTCGCGATTGCATACTTTCCGAACGATTGCTTCACTCGTGTTCGTTTTATGTATGCCAAAATACTTTGCCAATAAATATGTAATATATCGTTTTGCCAAATATCGATATGTCGAAAAGCGAACATTATTCGCATAGTTCAATAGTTCGCCAAATTTTCTATATTTCCATAAATCGCCCAATATGGCTTCGACACGCGCTTTGACGATGAAGTTGCCACCATACCCAGTGATGATCGTACGGCTGTAGGGCTGCGGCGCCATTTGGCGATAAGTCCAGAGGTTGATTTCGAGCCCTGGGCTACATATCGGCCCATAGCCATGAGCATTCGAAGCGATCACATCGTCGCCGATGTCGGTTCTCGACCCCATATCGAGGCGATGCGCCGTGATGGGCAACGCCTGCGCCAAGACGTCGATTTCGGTCGATTCATCGCACGACGCATGTCGCGACGACAAGAGCGAAAACGTTTCGATCGGGTGCTCGCGCGTCGCCCCCGTCGCTCGCGCGTATGCGGCAACGATGCTCGTCGAATCGAGCCCACCCGATAGCGTAAAAACCGGCGGCTTCGTCGTCGGTATCCGACCAATCGCACGCGCATGACATGCCCGTAACGCTTCGACTGCCTCGTCGAACGAAATATCTAACGGCGCATAACGACGACGATGCCAATACATATCCGAACGCGCATCGACACCGTTCTCCACGCCCCCGCTCCCTCGGCCATCGCCAAACGGATCCAAAAACGCCCCTAAATCACTCCCGCCCCAAAGCCTCACTTCGCCCGGATATAGCCGCGACGTTTGACGCCAGACGTCATTGCGCCGCGTCTCGTTCGATCCATACAGAAACCGCGCAAACCAATTCTCATCGATATCGCGCTGCGCATTGATATGTGCATGCGCCTGCGGCGACGATGTGATGCTCAAATAGTCGCCATATTCCGTCGCCAATATCGGAATCCATCCGAATTTGTCGCGAAAGACGCAAAATTCATCGGTCTCGGTATTCCATACAATGCCCGCACAAACGCCGAGCGCGTCGATAAAATGACGACTATCGCCGTCTTTGGGCGATCGCATCGCTCGCCATACGTCGCGCGGCGTATCGGTATGCGACAACGCCACGACGATATAGGGCGACTCATAGAGATGGGCAATATCGTGCGGCGTAGGCGTCGCCTCGATCGCCAAACAATAACGCGACGTCGAATACACTGGCGTCCAAGATTGGCCAAGTGCAAGAGGAAGCGAACGATCTGTCGTGATGATGAAGTCTGCCATCGTGTTCTCTAATTTCAATGGGGGTTCAAATAGTTGCCATGCGCATAGATATGTCGTAGGTTTCGGGCCGCGAATCGGTAGTCATTTTACTACCGATCTGCACAGTATACGACTAAAAGGATTTTTCTCGCATGGTAGAAGGGAGAATTAAAAAGATTAAAAAAGCGCGCTTTGCATTGCCGAGCCTCGTCACCTTGGGATCGGTCTTTTGCGCGTTCTTGTCGATGTCTTTCGTCTTCAAATCGCAAGCACTCCAAGGCGATGAACGGCTACTGCTGCTCCAATACGCGGCAATCGCGATTATCGGCAGCATCGTCTTCGACACTTTCGACGGCAAAGTCGCTCGCTGGACAAAGACGTCGACGAAATTTGGCATGGAGCTCGACAGCCTCTCCGACTGCGTCAGTTTCGGGATCGCCCCCGCGCTCCTGATCTACGGCTTTGCACTCAACGAAGCCGGTATCTTTGGGCTCATCGCGAGCTTCATTTATGCGTGCGGTGCCCTCCTGCGACTCGCGCGATTCAACATCGAAGCCCCAGATGAAGGCGTCCAGACGTTCTTCAAAGGCATACCATCGCCCGCCGGCGCGGCCTGCCTCGCAGCCATCGTCTTGGCTTGCATCGACACGCAGATCATGCCCTCGACGCCCTTCGAACTCAATACGCTATGCGTCGTCGCCATCGCCGTCGGCTTGCTCATGGTGTCCAACGTCAAATACAAAACGCTCAAAGGCAAAAAGACAAAAGGCGATATCGCTTTCGTCCTCATCGGGCTCATCTTGTTCGGATCGATGTGCTTCGTCTTTACGCCATCTATCGCCTTCTTCTTGCTCGTTTGC
>SFIW01000027.1 GCA_004556055.1 Planctomycetaceae bacterium | reverse complement strand
AAAAGAGTACGCCACTCTCAGCGGGCAGAGAACAGCGGAATATACCAAGCTGAAAGAAACCCGCGCCGAGGTTGCCGAGCTGCACAATATCCGCAAGTGCGTTGATATTGCACTGAAAGCCGACCAGCCGGAGCAGACCCGCGCCAAGCGGCACGACTTAGAACGATGAATGGAGTTGAGATTTTTATGTCAAATCGATAAGTAAAGCCGACCTGGCCGCTCGCGATTGGCTCGACTGGCGCGACGAATTTCACAGGACGATCGACGAGTCCTCGTTTATTAAGCCGACGCCGCGAAGGATGAGTTATTTCTTTACGCTTCTGCTCGCGGAAATTGAAAGCGCGTTGAAAGAAAAATTTGCCCATACGAAAGCGCGCCTCATCTTCGCTCCGTCGCGTCGGAAAGTTATTAAAACGGGAAACCGTCTCTTGATTACCGACCTGGGCTCCTCGCCAAACGACGTTAAAGAGAATATAGACGAAGCGCAAACTTTTTTTAACAGCGTCAAGGTTCAGGAAACGAAATTCCTTTTTAACGAATGGGTCGAAACCGCCGTCCTCAAGGAATACGAAGCGAAGGCGAGGATGTGGAGCCGTCGTCTCGTCGCGTCTCGAGACGACTCCTACTTTAAGACCCTCTTCAACAAGAGCCCTTACGACGCCCGAAACTACCTTCTTGCGTCTCTAAGCGGATATTGGCGCTGGGGCGAACTCCATCTTAACGAGCTTCAAAAGAATCCCGACTTGTCGCGCCTACTAGACTGCGCCGTCGAAAGAATACGCCGCGTCGCCGACGATCTAGGATTCGACGAATGTGAACGGTTCCTTGAGGAATACCCTAATTTAACGGACAGGGAACTGCGCGACTTCCAGCTCCTTGCGAAGGACGTCGTCCCCGAGGTCGACTACTTCTTCAAAGACCATCTATACAAAACTTTCGCGCGAGAAATCGGCGTCGCCTACGACGTCCCGCAAAGACCGCTGGATCCCTCGCAAAGGATTCCGCGCGACATCCTCTTCCTCTACCGTCTCAAGCGATGGGAAAACTGGCGAAGGGGGATCCGAAAGCTCATCGTTGCGGCGCGGCCTTCTTCCGAACCCACCGCTTTCAACGTCGACCAAGTCTGCTATTGTCTCTTAGACGCTCTTCGCGACGCCCTGGGGCAATCTCTCCGTCAGGAAATACCAGAATCTCCCGTCGAAATCGTCGACGCGGAAGTCGCCGCCCTCATTCAAAGCGGCTACGCCTCGATGAAATCGCCTGAATTCGCGTACGCGCTCGCCAATCAGCTCCCATTCGACCTAGAAAAAGAAACCCTCCTCTTCTGCGCGCGCGCCGACGTCAAAGACGCTTTTAGCGCGTCTCTAAAGGACGCGCTCGTCGAAGTCTCCGACGCTTCCGGAGAAGCGTTTGCAAACGCGGTTGACGTCGAGATTAACGACCTAGCAACCTTCGAGGAAAACGTCTCGAAAAAAAGTCGCGAAAATAGAAATCAAGCGGATCAATTCGCTCTCCTCCACATCATCCTGCACCGCGCGTGGATAGACTCCCACATCGAAGAGATCCTCGAAAGCGACAAGCTCCTCGCCGCGATTCAGAAGGCGTACGCGTCATTCGACGAACTTGCGGATCGTTACAATCTTGCGCTCTGCCAAGAGTATCTACGGGCGTCGTCGATCTTTCGTAAGAAGAAAAAAGTCTTCGCGTCGCTAGAATCCCTGAATAGGATCTTTAAAGAACACGCCCAATCCGACGCACCCGACTCCTCGTTTGAAGACTCCTTCGCGATCAAGGAAGCGTTTGCGCGCGGAATCGTCAACGTGATCGGAGAAAAGATCAAAGCGGCTATCCTCAAATAAGGCGACGCCTCGCAAGAAGCCGACCAAAACGGGAACGAAAACCGTCGTATCGATCAAAGAGCACGCGTCCTCGCACACGAAGAGCGCCGATTCCTTTCAAGTCGGCGCTCTTCTAATCCCTGCGCGCATGTTAGTCGCGTCTTTGTTTCTCAAACGCGCCTTGCGGCGCACATCTCCCAAAATCAGTATATTTGTAGAAAAAATCGTCATAAAACCATTTTTTATTAAAAGAGACGCCTTTTTCATTTCGTTTTTTTATTAAACTTAGCACAACAAAAAAAGCAGGATAGATCGTCGCCAGAATCTAAAAGTTTAGCGGGGGTATTTACGATGGATGATAAACAGAAACAGGAAGGCGCTGCGTACGATTCAAATCTCACAGTTGAATGGTTGACCTGGAGGTCTCGTTTTCAGCGCACAATGGAAAACACGTTCAATATGAAGCCGTCGGTTCAAGACGTCGACTATTTCATGCTCAGTCTTCTCCGACGTATAGAAAAGGAGACCGTCGAGGAATTCCGCGAACCGAAGGCGCAATGTTTCCTCGATCCCGCTCTCGCCAGTCTCAGAGGCGCGTCGTATTGCTTCCTATCGACGCGCAATCAGTCTTCCTTCTCCCAAAACGCGATTCCGGAGCATGTCGAAGCGTTCTTTGACCATCCGAAAATCAAAGAAGAATACCGACTCGCCAAAAGCTGGTATCTGCAAAAGCTCCTTGAAATCTATGAAACGACTCTCAAGGACTTCAGCACGGCGGTCGTCTCCAGTATCGACGTCGACGCCTTTGAGACATTTTACGGCGGCACGGAGCGAGGCGCGCAGATACTTCTTGTTTACCTGGGAGTCTACAGCCTCTGGGCCGAAAATCACGCCCATGAGTTGGAGGAAAACGCCGATCTCGCGAAGATCTACGCCTACGTTATGGAAAAGTTTCGTAAAATTGCCCGAGACTCCCATTACGACGTCTGCGAACGCTTCTTCACCGAAGGGCCCGAGACTGACGATCCAATGATTCGCGACGCGCGGATCGTCTCCAAAGAACTTTCGACGCGAGTCGACAGTTACGTCAAAGACTTCTTCTTCGAAGTCTGCGCGAAAGAAGCGGGAGCCGACTACGAATCTTCTAAAGAGACGCCGTTGAAGATCGAAATCATCCTCGACGCGGAAGTTCGCCAAAAGCGCGTCGAGGAGTGGGAAAAACATCGCCAAGAGGTTCAGGCGCTCGTCGCGAAGCATACCGATCTCGATCCTTCCGAGATCAACATCGACCGTATCTTCTGCTATACCTTCAATTACCTGAACTGGTTCATACCCGAAACGATCCGCATGCAGCCGCATCCGATCTGCACCTCCCCTTCCGTTGTTCGAGGGGAGATCGCAAAACTGATCCAAAGCGGATTAGAGACGATCAAGTCGCCGCAGATTCAGAGGATGATTCAACGGCAAGACCGCTTTACCGCGCCCAAAAAAATCCTCGAAGCATGCCAAGCTAGTCCGGTTTTCAGCTATATGCGGGAGCTTTGCCAGTGGGCGTTAGACGAGATCGTAAAGGGGTATCGTCAGACGATTCAGTCGATCGCCAACGCGCTCCTCGAACGCTTTGATTACGAGGAATTCAAGGAGACGTATAAGAATAAGAAAGACTACGCGGACTGGCTCGCGCTCTGCGTCGTCAACACCTATCGCGCCTGGTTTGACAAGTATCGCGAAATAGTCGAGAAAGATCCGAAGTTGCAAGAGGCGCTCCAAAACGCGCGGGAATACTTCCTCCTCCTTGCGAAGGACTTCTCGCTCCCGATCTGCGCGTATTACTTCAGGATTCACACGCTTCTCCCGGAAGAAGACTCCGAGGTCGTCAAACAATATCGCAAAGAAGTCGAGGAAACGCGACGAAAATACGGAAAGTCGCTCGATCCGATCATTCGCGACGCGCAGGCCCTTGCCCAGGAAGCCCTCCTATTCCTTGGCGAAAACGCCAAAGACGCCTTCATCCGGAACTTCGCAACCGACGCCAGCCGCAGCGAAGCCCGCGAGTAACCGCGCCTCCAACGCAATTTGACGCGTTTCGTCACACTCTGGCGCCCTTTTGCGCGAGATCGCGAAGCGCTCCGCGAAGCGTCGCCGCCTTCATCGCCGCTTGAAGTTGACCGAGCCCAAATCGCCGCGCCACGAGCCTCCCGAACTCCTCGATCGGCGTCGCAAGATCCGCGATCGTTAAACCTTCGCAACTTTTCCGCGCGCTTGACGTCTCGACGTCCGAGCGCGGCGCGTTTTCCCCTCTTTGTCGCGGCGCCGTCATCCTTCGCTGCGCCTTTTCTTCACTTTCCGCAACATATGCGGGCGAATCGCCCACTCCTCTCTCGACGATCTGTTGCGGAAGAAGCGTCCATTTCCGAACTGTCGGTTTCGGTTCCGACGCACCCCGCCTCGTCGTAAACTCTCTTAACCGCGAGTCCGAGCGTCTCCCATGCGCGACGACGCCCCGCGCGTCCGTCCGTGCGTTCATACCGCGCTCGCGACTCTGCGCCGTCTCGCGCTAACGCCGCCGCGTCGCGCGCAGATACGCCCGTGAGGCGCGTTTATAATCCGCTATAACAGAGACCAAAAAGCGCCCGACCGTCTTTTCTGGCGTCTTATCTAATATGAGACAAGAAAAAACCACGTTAATCTCGAAGGTGTGCGATGGAGAACAAGCGATCGTCTTGACGCTGTTAGCGCGCAACGAGACCGGAGAACCGATATTAGATTCACAACTAGGGTTAGCGCTCAACATGGCGAAGAACGTCGTCCAAATGACGGGCGCGACGGTGAACGCGTCAGGCTCGATCGTTTCGTTTGATCAAGCCGTCGTCGAGAACCGCGCGTCCTGCAAGATTACGGCGACGCTCGAGCTAGTCGAACAACCTCAAGCGGACGAGAATTGAGACGGCGACGATTTTCTTTATGAACACAAACGCGGTCGGGGCGGGTCGTTATATCAAACGGTTCTTGACGCGCAAGAGGGGGACGTCGTCGCGCCCGACCCAACCTCTTTCAGCGCGGGAGAACGCGTTGTGATCGACTTTGCGGACATTTTGAAGATCGAGCGGCCAATATCGATCGACGCGGGAAAGACGCGGTTAATTCTCCGGAAAGACCAGCTCTGTGCCGAAGGACATTCTAATCGACTGCGTCTACTCGACGGTCGTTAGTTTTAACGCGCGTGGGATAGCGTTTAACGGTCGCGTTCTGGTCGGCGGGAGCAATCAAAAGCATCGATTTGATATATGCGTCTTCGGAGGGTTCGGCGTCGTTCGCAACTCAGCACATGTGTTAGGGCATTGTGACATAGAGTTTAACGACTGCGCTTTTATTTGCGACGCCGGTTCGGCTTTTTACGGAACGTCTACAAAATCTAGTTATAAATTCACGCGTTGCACGATCGCGGCGAACAAGGCCACCGAAACGTCGTCGGCGCGTAATATCGCGACTTATGTCGATTGCGTCGACAAGCGGAGCTTGCGCAAGAGCGCCGACAAATAAGAGAAGAAGAGGCGCGACGTCAGGCGGAGGAAGAAGAACAGAAGCTCTTAGCGAAAGAAGAGAGAGCGGCGGCGGAGAGGGATTTTTTCTACCAATACGCGACAATCGAGGAGCAGTGGTTCGCATGAAATCAAGAGCTTATAGCGGCGCAGCGGGAGTTGCAAGCATCGCAAAAGAAGGGGGAAGACGCGGTGGTGGCGGCGGCCTATAGAAAGGTAATAGACGCGCAGAGGAATTTTGATTCAATCGACCGAGAAGTCCAGTCGAGCTTAGAAGCGATGGGGGATATCGACGGCGCGGTAGAAGACGCGGTAGGGTCGATCGACAAAAAGACGGGATCGTCTGGAACTTTTAGCGCGTATCAAGCGCAAGAGATCGCGTTTGGAGACTATCAGCGCAAGTTATACGATCAATCGAAAACGCAGACGAACTTACTTCGTCAATTAGTGTCGTTAAACCGCGAGGGGTCGGCGTCTTCATTTGTCTAAGTGAAAAGTGATATCGTTAAGGTTTAAATAGCCGAGCAAATGTTTTGTAAGAAGAGGAACGCAAAACGAAGCGGCTCTAAACCTTCGCGACATGAAGAAAGATAGAGTTAAGAAAGAGAAGACCACGTACGCATAAAGCGCGACGATCACAGAAAATAGATCGTGCGATTCCTTTTCTATATTCAAATAAGTCACGAATAGAGTAAGGAACCCTACGCCGAGTAAAACGATCATAATACAAGATAATTTAACAAAGAGAGAGTGTCGAATTTTATAAACCGCGAGTAGTTGTAGGGCTTGTTTTCTAGACGGGACATAATTTTTTGCGGCGAAGGCTTTCGCGATCCTGTCAACGAGCGGATCGGCAAGATAAGCCTTTATCATCTTATAATCTTCATATTTCTTTTCGATGTACTTGACGTAGTTTTTATACTCTTGCGATCCAGGTTGAATCGTAACTTGAGGGCGTAACATAGCGAGACCTTTCAAGGCGAAGACGGCGTGTACTAGTACGAGTTCAAACAAAGAGAAGCTCCGCGCCGTCGATCATACGAATAAATAACCGAACGAAGCGCATCGTCTTCCGTCCCGATTCTACCGACGCGCCCATCCAAAGTCAAGCGAAGTGCAAAAAAACAAACACCCCCCCAAAATCAAGGGCGTCGTGCACAGTCTGGAAAATTTTAAAAAGTAGTACCTAGCCCCTTGTTTTTCGGAAATGACGTAGAACGCCCGGCAGGCGCGTTTATAATCCGCTATAACAGAGACAAAAAAGCGCCCGACGTCTTTTCAGCCGTATTTAGAATCAATCAAAAAATAACAGCAAAGAACATCATAGAACAGAATAGCAAGAACGGGAAAAGAAGGACAAAGAGGATCACGCCCAAAAAGTAAGAAGAAAATTTGTTTATTTTCCGATCGTTTTCGTCTGCTTGCAATACGTCGCGATCGAATTCAGCCTGAACGATTCTTTCTCTTGTGTATATCGGGTCGTCATGATGTAGGAAGTGGTATTCATACGCATATATAACGGAGAATGTCGCGCTAAAGAGAAACGCGAAGACGAAGGCGCCCGGATATATATGCAGCTTATCAGATTCCGCGCAAGCCTCGGCGGTCAATTCAGACGCGGCGAACGTTAAGAAGTATGTAAGATTTGGCGTCATTTTAGTCTCCTTTTTGACTGTATTCTATCCAAGCTGGAAACAAAAGTAAATGGAACGTCTAGAAAAATCTATCGACGCGCGAATATTCCGTGCGGCGCAGAGATATGTCGGGGCGGAAATTTTCGCGGAAACGCCGACCGGAGCGCGTCTTCGTTGTGTCGGAGCCTGAATGGCGCCGAATCGTCGCGTTTGTTGGAGACGAAACGTTTCAAAACGGCGGGAAGATCGTGGAAGTCAAGAACGGGATCGAGAGAAAATATAGACCGGACGTTCCGCAAGTCCAGAGCAGCGTCGCGGCGGGTCTAGCGCGACGTATAATGGCGACGCAAATTGAGGGGGATTCCTGATGCGCACGAACAACCAGTTTCCCAAAAGGACAGACTTTTACGCGGCGCTTATCCGCGCGCTGAACGGCCTATACGAGGGCGTCGCGTTTCGTTTCCGCTATTAGGGCGCGACGACTTCGCAAAAGGCGACGTCGTCTTCTGCGGTGTTTGTAGAGCCTGGGACGTGGAAGATCGAGCGTTTATCGCGCGGATCGGCGCGACGCGTCGAGTCTGCACGGATCGTCTGTGAAGGTCTGCCGGGATCGTCGGAGGCGTTGGCGCGGCAGATTGAAGAGAAGACGGAGTTCCTCGACGCGTTAAGAGCCCACATGAACAAGCCGGAGGAGTCGGCGGAAGAGACTAAGATGAACGAAGAGGAACAACGCAAGAGAGAAGAGTCGCGGCGTGAAAGAGAAGACGCCGAATACGATCTTGAATACAGAACCGCGTCAGCGGCAAAAAAGACCAAGACGTCGGGAGTAAAACTTCAAGACGCGAAAAACGCATTACAAAACGCGAAACAAAGCGGGGACGACAAACAGATCGCGGACGCAACGCGCCAATATATGGAAGCGTTGAGCAGATACGAATCGGATAAAGGCGCGTTAAACCGTGAAAACGAATCACAAGCAAAAGAACAAGAGAGACGTCGGGAAGAGCGAAAACGCCAACAACAAGAGCAAAGAGGAACTGAAAGAGAGAGCTAAGGAAGAGCGGCGGAATCCGCGTATTTCGACCAAAACGCGACGTTAGAGGAGCGCCGGAACAAAAGTTTTGAAGAACTGCAAGAGGCGCGACAAGAGCTAACGAAAGCGCAAAAGAGCGGCGACGACGCGACGATCGCTTCGGCGCTGCGCAAGTTGACAGGATCGCAAAGCAAGTTCGAATCCCCTGACCAAGAAGTTCAACGACAATATGAAGAAGGCGTCGTGGAAGACGCGACGGATTCGATCAAGATGAAGGTCGAATCCTCGGGAACCTTTTCGGCGTATCAAGCGCAAGCGTGGGGAGGCGGTATGGACGGGCAACGGAAACTTTACGAGGAGAACAAGCGGCAAACGGAGTATTTGCGGCGTTTAGTCGACCTCATGGGGAGTTCGTCGACGTTATTCACCTAGAGAATAGGTTTGTTTTTTAACGTTGCGAGCGCCTAAGAATTTTTTAGTTAGAAGCGTGACGCAAAAGGCGGCGGCCTTAAACCTTCGATCCATAAAGAAAGACAAGGTAAAGAAAGTTGCGACAAAATACAAGTAGAGAGCGGCCCACACTGAAAACCCATCGTGATAAGACTCGCCTAGAATAAAAAACCACCCCATAAAAAACACGCCGCCGAAAGTCAAAACGACAGTTAGGAACAAGGAGCACATGGAATAGATCGGGTAAGGAATCTTGTAGACGGACAATTTCTTCATAGATTCCTTTTTATTTGGAATGTGATTTCTAGAGGCGAAATCTTGCGCGATCCTTGCGACGAGGGGATCGGCAAGATAAGCTTTTATCATTTTACGATCCTCATATTCCTTTTCGGCATATCTAACGTATTCCCTATACTCTTTGGAGTCGTATTGAACCGTAACCTGAGGGCGTAACATATCGAGACCTTCCAAGCAAAGATCGGCGTTTAATCGGAGATTTCAAACAAAGAGAAGATCCGCGCCGTCGATCATACGAATAAATAACCGAACGAAGCGCATCGTCTTGTGCCCCGATTTTACCGACGCGCCCATCCAAAGTCAAGCGAAGTTCAAAAAAACAAACAAAACCCCAAAAATCTAGCGTCGTGCACAGTCTAGAAAATTATCAAAAGTAGTGCCTAGCCCCCCTTGTTTTTCGGAGATGACGTAGAACGCCCGACTTTTATTGCTACTCTGACACAGTTTATAAAGTTTCACGTATATTTATAGCGTTTCACGATATGTTCTTATATACATATATAGATAAATATATACATATTAACACATTGTCAAAAATATTGAAATTTTGTAAATAACTTTTCTCAAGGCTTAGTTCTGAATCATATCCCCTCCGATCGTCCCGTTGTTTGTTTGCCATTTTCCGGCGTTTTGGCTTCGTCGTTTCTCTTGAACAATCCGATCAAGCACAGCGTCAACGGTCTCTTTTCCGACGTCGGAGAGTTCGGAATAGATCAGCTCGAAGGCGTCGGCTAGGATTTCGTCGCGCGTCCTTTTTTCGGGCCTCTGAGGCGAAGGACCGCCACCCCGACAAGACGATCTACAAGGTCGCGATTAAGTTCCGGTTCCCAGACGATCTCCACGATCTTCTTGCGTAACTCGACGACTCCAGACTCCTCGAAATCGACCGCGTCTCTAATCTCCAAAACGCTCCAAAACTCCTCCCGAGACCCGCTGTTTTCTTCCGACTTCTCAACCTGCGGGGTCTCGAGCCGCGCCCGTTCCCTTTCCTTATCCTCTTCTTTCCAATCCTCCTTCAAAATCTCCTGTGGTATTTATTTGTTTATTTAAAGAAATAAAAGATATTGACGCGGATTTGGAATTTGATTTTTCAATTTGATTTTCAGTTTGAAAATGAGACGAGAAACTCGAAAAATCAATCGTAACGCGTTTGACCGCAAAATCGAAGAGATTCACGTCGACCTTAACGTACGCTAGGAGACCGAGGTCGACAAGATCCTGGCATTTCGCGCGCACGACCGCAGGGGTAAATTCGCCCCCTCTGGCGGCGTCGAGTCCGTTACGCGTCAATTCGTCGGCAAGTCGGGCGTGACTCAGGCGCGGCGCGACAGGACGATTTTGGGAAATGGTCAAGAATAGGAAGTAAAGGACGAGGACGTCGCGAGACGTCGCGCGACGAAGGAACTGCAACATGAGAAAACCTTGGAAAACGCCGGGAGAAAAACCGCGAACGAAAAGCGGAAGAAATGCGGAGGGCGCGACTCCATAGCAAACATTGTCGTTCAATTTCGATTTATGCGCGAAAAATTGGCGAAACGTCAAAAAGATATAAAAAAAAACGACCCAGACGCGTCGTCTAGGTCGCGGAATCGATAAATTAGAAAATCAGTCGAGGAAACCGACGAGTTCTTGTGAGCGGCTCGGCTGCTGGAGCTTACGCACCGCCTTCGCTTCGATCTGGCGGATGCGTTCGCGCGTCACTTTAAAAATGTGCCCGACTTCTTCAAGCGTGTACTGATGTCCGTCGCCGAGGCCATAACGCAACTTGATAATCTCGCGCTCGCGGTAGCTGAGAGTCTTCAGAACCTGATAAAGCTTGCGACGCAAATTCTCAATCTGCGCCTGCTCCGCAGGGTTGCTCGTACGTTCGTCGGGGAGAAGATCCCCGTAATGGCTGTCGTCGCTATTCCCGACGGGACGATCAAGACTGATCGGATAGCGATTCATGAGCATGATCTGCTTTGTGAGATCGAGCGCGGTGCCTGCTGCGGCGGCGGTTTCTTCAATCGTAGGTTCGCGTCCGTTCTTCTGAATCAATTCTCGCGTGGAGTTTCGAACCTTCTGCATCGACTCGACCATATGGACGGGAATACGAATCGTGCGCGACTGGTCGGAGACGGCGCGCGTGATCGCTTGACGAATCCA
This sequence comes from Planctomycetaceae bacterium, assembly GCA_004556055.1. GTDB lineage: Bacteria > Planctomycetota > Planctomycetia > Pirellulales > Thermoguttaceae > RUG369. The sequence goes on along the minus strand of SFIW01000027.1, from coordinate 19,316 downwards.
CCAAGTGGCGTAGGTGCAGAATTTGAACCCGCGACGATATTCGAACTTGTCGACGGCGCGCATCAACCCCGCGTTTCCTTCCTGAATGAGATCGAGGAAGTTCAAACCGCGGTTGCGATATTTCTTGGCGATGGAGACGACGAGGCGCAGGTTTCCTTCAGAGAGACCCTTCTTCGCCTTCTGGTGTTCGGAGTCAATAAGGCGCGCGGCCTTAACGCGACTGCGCAGGCTCGTGGGAGTCTCTTGCGTCATTTGAAGGATGTTGCGGAACTCCATGACCTGGACGTAACGTTCCTCCGCGGGACGTCCCTGTTGACGGCTGCGTCGGATCTGCTGCTGAAGATAATCGACGCGCTTGCTATAACGATCGAGGGTATCGAGGACGCCGTCAAGTCGTTCCTTAGGGAGCCTCATTTCCTCGACAAGACGCACGGCGCGACGGCGGCGGCGCGCGAGGTCCTGCCACGCCTTAACGCGAGCTTCAAGGGGCTGCGTCTTGCTCATCGAGACGCAGTAGTCGCGTCTATTGCGAATAAGCATGGAATGAAGGGTGCGGAGATTTTCGCGGAAAATCGCTTCCACGAAAGGATCGCGCTGAGGTTCTTTACCCTTTTGCGAATCGTCGGAACCCGTCTGAAGATTGGCGGCGCTCTTTTGAAGAGACTGCTGATACGCGTTATTGAGGAAGCGATACGCCATCTGCATGACGTAATCACACTCTAGCAATTTCGTGCGAAAACGAATTCGCGTAAGTTCAATCTGACGCGCCAAATTGCGCTCGGCGTCGCGTTCAAGAAGTTTGATCTTTCCCATCTCGGTCAGGTACTGCCTGACAGGATCGTCTATGCCAGCAGGTTCGTCGTCGTCATAGACAGCTCCTTCCTCAACGTCAGACTCGTCTTCTTCATCCGGGAAATCGGCTCTGGAGCGAACTATACCGTCGTCAGGTTCGTCTTCGTTAAACCCTTCTTCGTCGCCATAAGGCGGGGTTTCCTCGTCAAAACCACGGTCAACGATGTAGTCGTTTTCGTCGTAAGCGTCATCTTCGTACAAAACTAGAACTCCTGATAGCTACAAGATCAATTTGCGTCGCGTCGCTTTTAGCTAGGCGCGTCGCTCGCGCGCATTAAGCGCGAATCTCTTACTAAATCGACGAAATCGCGCCTCAAAGTTGCTAAAAAAAGCGCGACGACCCGTCTAACGCATCATTTTGCGAAGCTGAGAACGACAGAATCGCGCCGTCGTTCACAATCGCTAAAATCCTTAGACTACGGCATAGTTTACCCACCTTATTGTTGCTACGAACGAACGAGCCACACAACGCCCGCAAAACGAACTCGCGCGGCGCCCATTCATATTTCCTCGGCTATTATTACTCGAGCGTTTCATATATAATAAGCCATATACGATCTTTTCGTCACAATTTTGCGTAAATTAAACGAAAAAAGAGAAAAGAATTTTCGATTTTAACAATTATAACGATTTTACCACATCAAAAGCAATCTCTACGTCGTCCCGTATTTTCCCGTATATCAAATTTTTCAAAACCTAACTTCGCTTTTTTTTACCCTGGGGGTTTATTCCAAGCCGCCTATCTGTACAATATATTTGGGCGTATTGGGACTTTCGATCAGCGCAACGAATCCAAAGCGTTGTTATTAGTACGCAAAAATTCCCGTCAATTCGACGAAAAAAGTCTTTTTTTATAAAAATTTTTAGAATATTTCGTCCGCGTTCTACGCGCGGCTACGACACGAGGTTATTATGAGTATCCGCTACGCACTTCCTTGCGACGCATGCGGTCGACGCCATCCGGTCGAAACCTCCCAAGCGGGGGGCCAAGTCAACTGCGAATGCGGCGCGACGATTCGTATTCCGACAATGCTGAAAATTAAGCGTCTTGAGCCGTGGGAAGACGCAGACGCGGAGACCGACCGCGAGTCCCAAGAAGTCGCCGTCGCCCAAGAAATCTCCGTCGAATCCCGTAGCGACGCCGAAACGTCGGCGACTCCCGAAACCGCCGCGAAGTCCGAAAAAACGTCCGAGCTCGCCAAACCGCGCAAACTCTCCGCGCGGCGCCGCGGTCTCTTCATCGTCGCCTCCCTCGCCTTCGTCGTTAGCGTCTTCTTCTGCGCTCGCGCTATCAAAACGCCTCCGCCGATCGCCGTCTTCTACAAACAGACAGTCTACGATCTCGGCGACGGAAGAAAGGTGCGCCGCGACACCACACCCACCACCTACGGGGACTACAATTTCTACTTCTTCACCGATTACAGCGATCCGGAGCGCCGCACATATCTCGTCGACGACCAACTCATCGACATGATGAGCCCCTTCGTGACCATTCAATACTTCACGTACCTCAAAGAGTTGCCGATGAGCGACAACTTCTACGAGAATTACGAAGCTCTTAAGACGCGTCGCTATCTCTATCTCGCCGGGTTCGGGTTCCTCGCGCTCGTCTCGCTGATCGTCGCGCTCCTCGCGCTCTTTGTCAAAGAGTCGCAAAAACAGGTCGGCTCGATGCGCGGCTCCTCGTGGAACGCTTAGACTACAGACTCCGTCCAAAAGCTCAAGACGCTCTCTTCCAGGGAGCGTCTTTTTTTGTTTCTCGCAGACGGCGTAACGCGCTTCTTTCGCGCTCCTTTGCAACGTCGCGACGTTTTTTCTCTCCTCGACGCACAAAGCGCGGTCGCGTTTATTGTCTCAAGAGGCGAAACGGAGGGCAAAAACGCTCCTGATTACCCTTCCCCTCTCCGCGCGTTCTCGTCTAACCGTCCTGCGCCTCTCCTTTCACCGACTCCCGGCGATCAAACGTCTATCAAAAAAGAAAGGACGCTCGCGAAGGCGTCCTTTCTTTCTACGCGTCGACTTGAACGTCAACCGGTTCAATGATGCGCTGGATCCATCGCCTCGGCGATATTGAGAAGGTGCCCGTAGATTCGACGCCGCGCGGTGACTTGATAGTCGGTCGCGACGATGACCTTCGGATCGAGTTTTTCGGTGAACATCGTCTCGATATGCTCCTGTCGGAAGTCCTTAATCTTACGCACGTATTCTTCCCGTCGTTTCTCCATTTCAGCGGCTAAGGCGGGTTCTTTTCGTCCGCAGTACGCGCTATAGAGCCACTCCATGGAATCGAAGACAAGGTTGAAGTTCAGGTCGAGGAGTTTGGAGATTCTGTCGGGAATTTCGAGATTGTCTTCCCTTTTGATCTTAAGGTTCGACTTCACGATCGCGACGAAGTAGTCTCCGAGCTCTTCGAGCTCTTCCGCGAGTCGAACTTGCACGCGCCCCTCTTGAGAGACGTCGATGTCTTGCGTTCGTCCGACGACTTGCGTCACGAAATCGATCGTGTCGTCCTGGACGGAATCAAGTCGGTCTTCGATTTCAAAGATATTCGCAACGCAACTTTCGTCGTCGAAATCGGAATCCTTCAACTTTTTGAGATCTTTGAGCATGAGAACGCAGTCGTTAAACATATTCTGAACTTCGGTGCGAGAGCCTCCGATTGCTACCTGGGGCGCCATCTGGAGGAACTGGTTGAGATTCGAATCCTTCTTCTTCGCGTCCCCTTTGTCGACGACGAGACGTTCAAGGAGGGAGGCGAGGGGCTTCACGAAGGGGAGGAAGAGAATCGTATTGGCGACGTTAAAGAGAGTGTGCGTCAACGCGACGCGACCTGGAACGTCGAGGTGGAGCGTCGAACCGATCGAGTTGACGCACGGGATCAAGACGGAGAAGAAGACGCACATGACCCATGAGACGCCGATCGTGTTAAAGACGAGGTGGAAGTACGCGGCGCGGCGCGTCGTCGCGGGGGCTCCGATCGCGACGAGAAGGGGCGTTAGAGACGTTCCGATGTTGCTTCCCAGAACAATCGCGGCGGCGGTGTTGAGGTTCAACGCGCCGAGCATAGTCAAAGTGATCGTGACAGCGAGGATAACGGAAGAGGAATGTACGAGAAACGTCGTGAAACATCCGATGAGGACGCACATGAGCGCGCCTTTGAGCGTGTCGGCGCAGAAGACGTTGAAGATCGCCGTAAACGCGGGCGAGTCCGCAATGGGAGCGAGACCGTTTTTGAGCGTTTCGAGCCCGAAAAAGATCATGCCCAGTCCGACGGCGAATATCGCGAAATTACGCACGCCTTCCCTCTTGCTGAAGAGATAGAAGAGCGCGGAGATTCCCAAGAGGGGGAGCCCGAGAACGCCGACGTTGATGGTGAAGATCCACCCTGTGGCGGTCGTTCCGATATTCGCGCCCATCAAGACGCCGATCGCTTGCGAGAGGGTCATCATACCGCTGTTGACGAACCCGAGAGTCATGACGGAACACGCGGTGCTCGACTGGATGATAGAGGTGACGAAGACGCCCACGCCCAGCGCCATGAATCGATTCGTCGTAAAGAGGGAGATGAGCTTACGCAGTTTCGCTCCCGCAATCGCCTGCAACCCTTCGGACATGCGTCTCATGCCCAGGAGGAAGAGTCCGCCGCCCCCCACGACGATGAGAAAGATCGCCCAATAGTCTGGAGTCCAGCTCTCCGCTTTGAAGGAGAGGTAGGCTTTTTGCGCGGGGTCTATCTTCGACTGAGCGCATACGACGACGTTGGCGGACCCGACGGCTTCCGGCTTCCAGGACAAGGTGATCAAAGAGCCGTCGAGATTGGCTTCCGCGACGTCGCCGCCGTCGGAGACGAGAGAGAGTTCGACGTTCTCCGGCTCGGGCGCCGGCTCTCCGAGCTTCCCTTCGTCGCAGAACTGATCGACGATAGCGGAGAGATCGAGGGAGGTTGGAGGAGCGCCTTTGAGGACGCGCAAATCGGGTAGCCATTTGACGGGCACAGCGGCGTTTCGCGCGGCGACGGCGCTTTGCGCGGAGTCGTTCGCGGCGTTTTCTTCCTCCCCTCTGAGAAGGGAGACGCCGAGGGACGCGGCGAAAACGCAACACGCGACGACGATCGCCGAAACGATGATGATCGTCGGACGTCCTTTCGTTTTACTGCTCTTATCGATAGAAGAATTATCGTCGGAAGGTATCATTTCGTTCATCAGATAGACTCCGCTAGAATCGCGGCGGCTTGTATTGAGAGGGCGCGTTCATAAAAAAAACGTCGCGTCTCCGGAATCGTTGATTCAAGGGTAAACGCGACGGAAAATAAGAACGAAGATCCCAAAGCTCGAAGGCGCGCATATGGTTCAATAAACGCTTAACGCTCGCGCCTCCAGCCGCAAGGGAACCAACCTCGACGTTGGGAACGTCAAGGATTCCGTTTTGAGAAGGGACGGGAAGGTAAGAAGGTTGCGTCATTGAACTGAGGGAGGACGACGAAAAGGTTTCGCCGTATTTGTATTCTGCGTACAAGCTAGGTAAACAACAGGTAAAAAACACGTTTAATATTATGTATGACGCGCGCGGTTCGTCAAGGCGTGAAGGGGGCATTGCCGTAGACACAAAAAAAGGAGCGGACGTTTCCGTCGCGCTCCTAAAAAGCCATTTTAGTTCAAGCCCGTCCTGTGGGACGGTGAACCCCGCCATTGGACGTCGCTGTGATTTTGGTCGTCTGTTGTTTGGACAGATCGCGCAGAAGCGACTGCGCAAGACGCCGCGGAGCGACGCAATTTCCTCAGCCTTAATGAACGTTCGGAGACGAACGCGCTAGGTCGTATGAACGCAGGGGAGGAACGTCTTCCCAGCTTCTGTCCGTGTTGGCCTTAAAATGGAAGGCGAACGCGTCCCCTACGTTGGATGACTCAAAAGAGGCTTTTGAGGGTGTTGCGAATCGATTAACCGAACAAAGTCGGGGCTTCCCCGATTCGCGGACGTCAAGCGCGATCGCTCGCGTTCGACGTCGTTGGGAAGACGCTTTAGAGAGGCGTCGCCGTCCGTTGCGGAGGCGGCGCTTCGATATTAAGTTCGATCAACGGTTGACCGTGAGGGTGAACATGACGCCGTGAACGAAGGTGTCGAAGTTGCGATCCTTCTTGTTCTTCTTGACGCCAAAGACGGAGCCGTCTTCGTTGATGCGGTAGTCGTTGACAGCCGTAGCGCGAGCGATGTTGTCCATGTAGAGCATTTCATACCCGACTTTGAAACCGATCGCTTCGGTCCAGTTCCACGCCGCTTCTACTTTCGCGTCGACGCCGTTGGTATAAGCGTCGTAATGCTTCGAGTAGTTGAACGCGTTCGCAACGGTTCCGATCGGCGTGTAGGTCTGGAGACCGCCCGTTTCGGAGGTGTTGTTGCTATTCGAGCTGCTACTGCTGTTGTTATTGTTGTTATTGTTGTTGTTATTGTTGCTGTTGTTATTGTTGTTATTGTTGCTGTTGTTCGAACCGGTCGAAGCGGAGTCCGCCATCGGTTTCAAACCAAGGGTGCCGTAACCGTAGATGTTCTGACGGTTGAAGCCTGCGAAGTACTTACCCTCGCCTGTGAATCGCCAACGATTGTTGTAGATCGTGTAGCGCGCGCCGACTTGAGGACCGACGATATGGTTCGCCGCTTCGAAGTTCCAGTCGGAGTAACCCAGGTCCGCGCCGCGGTTCGACGAGTAGTTGAAGTCGTACGAACCGTAAGACTGCGACGTCTGCGTCTGCTGGTTGTCTCCAGAACCCTGCGTGTTCGTGTTCAAGATGCTAACTTCCGTAATCGTGTAGCTCGATTCGTTCTTCGTACTCGCGTGACCGAAGAAGTTGAACGTACCGTCGAACTGCGTGTAGCGAACGCCCGCGAGAGCTTCAAGGGTGCCGGTGCGGAAGGGATGGAACTTGTAAGAGTACATCGCTTCAACGCTCCACGTGTTGACCTTCGAAGTCAGGTGGAAGGAGTCGTACGTGATCGGCATCGGGACGAACGCGTAACGGTTCGTGGCGGTGTTGCCCGTCTGGTTGTTGCCGCTGTTGTTATTATTGTAATCGTTTCCGGAACCGACGGAGTCGAGGCCGACGATCATCCACAAGCGACCGATTTGGTTCACGCTGCCGGAGCCTTGCTGGTCAAGGAGCTGATAGCTGTTGCCCGTCCAAACGTAGTAGTTTCCGCTCGCGCCGCTGAGATTGTAGTTGTTCACGTTGACGACCGCGGGGTCTTCGATGACGATGCCGCCGTAGATGCCGTCGTAATCGCAACGCTGCGGGGAGATGACCGTACCCTTGACTTCCCAAGAGTGATGACCTTGCTGATTTCCGATGACGAATTCAGTCGCGGTCTCCCAGTCGGCGTGGAACTGCGCGGTCGACATTTGGTTGGCGACCTGAGAGTAGGTGAAGGTCGTCGACGAAGAGTTGGAGGTTAAGTTCGGTATGACGTTCGTGACATACTGCTGGCCGCCTTTCGTGCTGCCGACCATCTGATCGGAAGGCTGCGAAATGCTCACAATACCCGCGCCAATGCTACCATAAAGGCCTTGACGCTCATAAACGCCGCCGCCGAACTGATCGTCCGGGAACGGTGAAAACAAACGCATCTGCGAAACTTGGGCAGAAGCGGTTGACGTCGTCGCGAACGCTAAACAAAGGCCCGCGATAATCAGTTTGATGCTTCGAGACATGGTCTTGTACCCACCTCTATTTACACATGAATCATCCAATGGGGTGTAGCAAACTAAATCCTTTAAGTCTGCTAACGGCTGTGCCAGTGGTATCGGACATTTAATTTCACCCAGTTGAATCAAACTCGAATTTTTATCCCTCTTTTTTCATATTCCTTGAACAAAATAAAAAATATAGGAGACTTAAAAATTCTTTGGTAAAATAAAACCCTACTTTCAGGGGGGCGCTAAACTCTCTATCTCTTGTTTTTCTCGCAAAAAATTTTCTAAAAAATTACCTTTTTCAGAAACTCAAACCGATTGCTGACGTCTTTTTTCAAAAAAGATCGTAAAGACCCAATTCTTTCAACCGCGCCACAAGACGTTTCATTCCCTCTTCGTCCCCTTTCTTCGCCACCAAAAGCGCGTCCCCTGCGTCGACGACGAGCAGATCCGAAACACCCGAGAAAGCCACGACCTTCTTCCGCCCCTTCGCGTCCCCGACGATTCGCGCGTAATTCCCCGATCCGCCGACCTCCACGACCGCGCTTCCGCAAGTCGACGTCGAACCGACGCGCTCCAACTCCGCGAACGATCCCACGTCGTTCCACTCGAAACTCGACGCCGGGATCAGAACGACGTTCGACGCGCGTTCCAACACCGCGTAATCGATCGAAACGCTCTTACCATTCGCGAACGCCTCGATAAACTCCGCGTCCTCGTCGACACGGCGCCCCTCCCTCGCGCAGACTTTAACGCGCGATTCAAGGGTCTCGAGCGTCTCGGCAAGCGTCGGTTCAAACCGCTTGAGCAATTCAAGATAGCGCGACGCCTTCCACACGAAGATACCCGCGTTCCAATAAAATCGCTTCGTTTCAAGAAACGCTTGCGCCCTCTCGCGCGACGGTTTCTCCGTAAATTGCGCGACCTCGAATCCCTCGACCGTTCCTTCAAGCGCCGCGCCCTTCTCTACGTACCCGTAACCCTCCGCCGGATACGTCGGTTCGACGCCGAGCGTAACGAGTCGCGTCGGATCCTCTTCGACGAGCCGCGCGGCGTCCGCCAAGACGCGACGCAGCGCCGCTTCGCCGCCGATCCAGTGATCCGACGGGGCGACGATCATCGTCGCATTCGGATCAAACGAAGCGACAGCAAGCGCGCCCCACGCCGCGCAGAGCGCCGTATTGCGCGCCGCGGGCTCAAAGAGAACGCGCGTCGAATCGAATCCGGGGAGCGTCTCGAAAAAAAGTTCCTTCATTGCGCGCGACGCTACGACGAAACGCCTGTCGCGCGGCGCTAGGGGTTCGAAGCGCTCAAGGGTCGCGGCGAGGAGCGTTCTACCGTCGGGCGCAAGGGGTAAAAAGGGCTTCGGACGCGACGGGCGACTCTCTGGCCAAAGTCGCGAACCGGGGCCGCCCGCCATCACGACGGCGTAAAGAGGGTCGCGCAATTCGTTTTCGGAAGATTTTTTGCAAGTTGGGGTCATAGATGGGCGCTCTTCGTGACAAAAACTGGGAATAGGAATATAATATGACTTGGGTTCCGCCGTCTGATAATACTTGCGACGACGCCCCCGCTATTACTAAGCGGAGAATCGACAAAACACCGACAAACAACCTCTCTGATTATAGCAAGGGAGTCATAGAAATGGAAACATACCTTCCCGACGCGGCGACTCGCGGCGAGTTTGAACGAATGGCTCGGAACGACGGCGTGGGCGAAAGAAGCGAATTTTGGCGTTCCCTACCTCTTTTGCCCGAGCGCCCTTCCATTTCGCATAAGGGAACCTTCGGCGTGGCGCTCGCCGTCGGCGGATCGCGCGGGATGACGGGCGCGATTTCTCTCACGGGATCGGCGACCCTCGCTGCGGGCGCGGGGCTCACGCGACTCGTGACGCCGAACACGGTTCTCGACGTCGTGGCGCAGTATGAACGCGAATACACGACGATACCGGGCCCGTGCGACGACGCCGGGCGCTTCAAATTCGAAGCGAAGGACGGGATCTTGGAGTTGTCGGAACATTCGACGGCGGTCGCGATCGGTCCAGGTCTCGGGCGATCCGACGAACTTGAATGGTTGGTTACGGAACTCTTTTTCGAGCTGCAAACGCCGGTCGTCATCGACGCGGACGCGCTCAACGCGATTGCGTCGACGGGGTTCCTCTCTAGCGGCGGCGAAAGCCAGTTTGTCGGTCGTCGTCCCAAGGGTCCGCGCGTCTTCACGCCGCATCCTGGCGAATTCTACCGACTCGCTGGATACGCGCCGACGTCGGACCCGGAAGCGCGTTTGGTCGAGGCGAAGGAATGGTTGGAGTCGTACGCGACCCTCTTCCCCAACTGCGAGGCGACTCTTCTTCTCAAAGGACCGGGGACGGTGATCGCGTCGATCGTTCCCGAAGAGGAGGGGCTGCTCGAGGCGACGGTGAACGTGAACGCGACGGGCAACTCAAACCTTGCGACAGGCGGAAGCGGCGACGTCCTTACGGGGGTAATCTTAGGTCTTCTTGCGCAGGGGGCGACGTGCGACGAAGCGGCGCGTAGCGGCGCGGCGCTCCACGGAATCGCGGCTGAGTTGCGTTCGGCGATCTGCTCGCGCGGTGCGGTCGCGTCCGACGTAGTGCGTTTCATTCCTTGCGCGTTCGATTATTACGAAACGGCGCAAGCGCACGCGCGCAATATGCGCGAAGATTGACGTTGCGCCGAGAGGTCTTCGTCGTCGTTCAGAGAGTTTAGAAAAAACGACGAATTCTCATAACCAGAAAAGAAAATAAGCGCGTCCCTCGCGAAAGGAACGCGCTTATTTTATCGATTGTCCTTCAACCGAGGAAGAGCTTAATTTTGCGCCTTAAGTTTTTCCGCCGTCGTCCAAAGGCCCGCGCTCGGCGTGCTGATGTAGTAAACCTCTTCGCCGTCGGGCATGACGTTGAAGCCGTTTTTCATCGTCGCGGGGTTGTAACGCTTGAGAGTTTCTTCAAGATCGGCGTATCCGAAGCAGACGCTTTCGATTTCCTCTTTCGAGAGGAAGCCGGGAGCGTAAGTAATCTTGAAGCGTCCTTCGGAACTCCCGTGGATGAGGTGCGCGGTGCCGTGCGTGAGATCCTGGAGGATCGGTTCCGTGCGCCAGAGCTTCATGACGTTTTCCGTCCCGGAATAGCCGTACTTACGAATCAACTCGTCGACGTCGGGCTGTTCGCCAAAGCGGCGCAGTCCCGGCGCGACGATAAGGAGCTCGCCCCCGTCGGCCATCGCCATGCGCGTGCGATAAATCGCTTTATTCGCCACCCATGTGCTGTAGAATTCGTCCCCTTGCATGACGGCGACGACCTTCTTGAGAGGGGGAACGATCGTAACGTTGAGTTCGCGCGACGCGCGCGCGGCCTCAAGGTAAACGTCGAGATCGTCTCCGACATAGACGCCCGAGTGCTTCAAGACGCCTTGATCGTCGTACGCCATCGTCACTTCGAAATAGCAGTCGGGAAGGAATCCGAGAAGCTCGTCTTCCGCCTTGTTGTAGCATTGACGCAACGGCGTAATCAGATTTCCGAGGTTGTTCTCAATGCCGCAACACGCGGCCATCATATGAGACGCGCAAATCGTTTCTTTGCCGCCCAGACCGATGAAGTAGTTTTTGTTATGGTTCGCAAAGCCGAGTACTTCATGAGGAACGACGTGCCCGACGTTGATAATCAGATCCCACTTTTCCGTCACGAGAGGGGTGTTGAGGGCGATCGGAATCGCCCAATCGGCTTTTCCTTGGGAGACTTCTTTCACGAAAGACGCGGGAACTTCGCCCAGCCGAGTCGCGCCGTTGCGCCAATCGTGCTTGAGGATGCGCTCCTCGGGAATCGAGCCGAACATCCACTGGTTCTGCTCAGGGGTGTGGGGAACGTGCTGTCCTAAGGTCGGAATGACGTAGACCTCGGCGGTCTTCGAGAAGATCTTGTAGAGCTCCTCGGTAATCTTTCCGGCGCCGGAATGAGCGCGCGTAATATCTGGAGGCAGGAGGAGAACGCGCTTTGGATCGCGACAAATCCGCTCTCTCGCCTCGTCGGCGGCGCGACGCGCCAACTCAAGAACGCGCTCGAGGGAGAGTGTTCCCTGTTCAGAAAACCAAGACATATATACCTCGTCGAAATAATCGATTGTGGACAATAAAAGGCGTCGCGCCTCAGCGTCGGATACGGTCGACGACGTCCATAAGCACGTCGCGAAATTCTTGGGGCGACGTTTCTTCGAGCGTCTTGCCTTTGCGTTCAAGAGCCTCGTTGACTTTCACCGCAGTCTCTTGCATCATCGAGTGAGTTTCTTCGCTTCCCCCGACGAGGGTGAAATTTTTACCGCGCGTCAATCTTTTTTCGCCGTCGTCGGCGTCGAGTCCGACGCCAAGCATACCGGCTTTCCGAGGAGGATTCGAGGAGTTTTCGCTTACTCTTTTCATCTAACGTCTCCTTTCGCCGCAGGTTTGACAAAACCAATAGAATAAGAGCGACATCCAGCTCAGGACGTCGCGTCGTTGAGAGCGCGTCGCGCGTTGAGAACGTCGACGCGTTGTTCGTTTCGCTAGGCGCGCTCAGCCGCCGATGCGATCTTCAAGTTCGGCGCGCAAGGAATCCTTCTTGACGCGAACCTGTTCGAGCGTGTCGCGGTTGCGCAGCGTGACCGTTCCGTCCTGGAGGGTCTGACCGTCGATCGTGACGCAGAACGGGGTGCCGATTTCGTCCTGACGGCGATAGCGGCGACCGACGGCGCCTTTTTCGTTGTATTGAACGGCCATATGTTTCTTCAAGTCGCCGTAGATTTCCTGCGCGATTTCGGGCATGCCGTCTTTCTTGACGAGTGGAAGAATCGCGGCCTTCACGGGAGCTAAGCGCGGGTGAAGCTTGAGATAGACGCGCTTCTCGGTCTTGCCTTCTTCGGAGGTTGGGACTTCGTCGACTTTGTATGATTCGCAGAGGAACGCGAGGGTCGCGCGATCGGCGCCGGAACTCGGCTCGATGACGTGCGGAATGAAACGTTCTTTGCGCAGGTCGTCGTAGAAGGAGAGGTCTTTCCCGCTTCCGCGCCATTTCGGAGCGCCGTTCTTATCCTTTTCGAGGACGAGCTGATCCCCTTCGCGGACGAGTTTGCCTTCGGAGTGAGAGCGGAGGTCGAAATCGCCGCGATGCGCGACGCCTTCAAGTTCGCCGAATTCGCCTTCGGGCAAGAAGGGGAACGCGTATTCGATATCCGCAGTGCCGACGGAATAGTGCGCCAACTCCGCCTTTTCATGCTCGCGCATTCGCAGACGTTCTCCTGCGAGGCCCATGTCGACGTACCACTGGAAGCGGCGATCGCGCCAGAAGCGATACCACTGCTCCGACTCCGACGGATGGCAGAAGAATTCGATTTCCATCTGCTCGAATTCGCGGCTGCGGAAGGTGAAGTTGCGCGGCGTGATTTCGTTGCGGAAGCTCTTGCCGATCTGACCGACGCCGAACGGCACGCGCGCTTGCGTGCTGTCGACGACGTTCTTGAAGTTGACAAAGATACCTTGCGCGGTTTCGGGTCGCAGGAACGCCGCGTCGTCTTCGCCCCCGAGGGCTCCGACGGTCGTCTTGAACATCAAGTTAAATTCGCGCGGTTCCGTCAGCGTGCCGACGTGTTTCGCGTCGGGACCGAGAACCTGCGAGAAATCGTTGTTCGGAAACGCGTCGATTCCCAAGACGTCCTCTTCCCATTCGAGGGAGCCGGCGTCTTTCTTGCGCAGACCGAAGAACTTGAGCGCCGCCTGTTCGAGCGCCTCGATTTCGTTCTCCGTTTCAATCGTCGTAACGAAGACGCGTTCGCGCGTCGCTGGAGCGCCGTTTTCTCCGTGCTTGAGACCGGAGACCCAGCGTCCTTTGATATGGTCGAATCGATAACGTTTCTTGCTTTCGCGGCAGTCGATCATGAAGTCGTGGAAGAGATCGTAGTGACCGGAGCATTTCCAGACTTGAGGATGCATGATGATGGAGCAATCGAGTCCAGTCATCTCGAATTTTCCAGGCGCCCCGGGAAGGAGTTTCATTTCGTTATGGCCGACGACCATATCGTTCCACCAGGCGTCTTTCACGTTTCTCTTGAGAAGCACGCCGAGGGGCCCGTAGTCCCAGAATCCGTTCAAACCGCCGTAAATTTCGCTTGACTGAAACAGGAAGCCGCGGCGTTTGCACAGCGCGACAAGTTCTTCCATCTGCATGATTGAGGTTCCTTACTAAAAGCTAAACGATCGCGCGCGGCGATCCCTTCGTCTCGGCGCCGGGCCGAGGGACGATTGAGCGTCGCGACGGACGCGCGTCAATTCTTCCAATCGCTGGAATCGAGTCGAATTTCGCCGAGTCGATATTCCGCGACGACGTCAAGCGCGTTCATTCGCGCGGCGTCAATTATGTCTTTTCCTAACTTGAGGCGGCTGAGGTTCTGCCCGCCCGTCGATTCGCGCAGAAGTTCCGCGAGGGGGCGCGACCGGTTCGTTCGCCAATCTTCGCGCGATACTTCCGCCTGCACGTTCAGCGCGTAACCTTCCCGCGAGAGGGTTAATTTGTCGACCAAACACCCCGCAAGGAGCAAATCTTCTTGCGTATACTGTCCGTTAGTTCCCGCGCAGATAATCGAAACGGAGTCGAAATCCGCGTCCAAGATCCGCTTTACGACCGCGTCGACGTTGAGGAACGAAGCGAGGAGACGCTTTCCGCGCGCTCTTAAAATCGCCTTCGTGCCGTTCGTCGTCGTGAAGAGGAGCGTTTTTCCTTCAATCTCTTCGCGCGCATAGAGGTCGGGGGAGTTCCCGAGATCGAACCCGTCGATAGGGAGTCCGCCGCGTTCGCCTCCCAGGAGAATTTTTCCTTCCTCTTCGGGGCGAGCGGCGAGAATCGCGCGTTTTGCGGCGAAGGTTTCCTCGACGGTCTCGAAGGGTAGGACGCGCAGGGCTCCGTTGGCAAGCGCGGTCGTTATCGTCGTCGTCGCGCGAAGAACGTCGATCGCGACGCAGACGCCCGAGTCGGGCAATTCGTCGACCAAACTCGGAAGAGGATAGACGTCAATCGTTTTCGTCATAAGGCAAGTAGACTCCATAAGCGCGTAAATCGCGGGAATCGCCGACGTAATCGGCGTCTATTCGAGGCGCGAAAACGCGATATAATCGAAGGGCGCGCTGTGCTCAAGATCCCGCGCGTTCCTGCATTATAATAGAAACTTACAAAGAGGAAAGGCGCCGACTATGAGCGTACAGAAACCGACCGTCGACAAATCCGCGCGCCGCGTCAAAGCGATGTTTGGCGCGCTCGCTCCCAAATACGATTTGCTCAACAGAAGCATTTCCTTCGGGCTCGATCGGGGATGGCGGCGTCGATGCGTGTCGGCGATCTTTAAGCTGTGGATCGCGGAGAAGCGCGAAACGTCGCGCGCGAAGTACGAGACTCTCGACGTCGCGACGGGAACCGGGGACGTCGTCTTGGAAGAGCGACGCCAGTGGAAGCGCAAGGGAATGGCGCGCAAACTCGGCGCGTCGTCTTTCGTGACGATCGGGTCGGACTTCGTGCCGCAAATGCTCGAATTAGCGCGCGCGAAGGCGCCCGACGTCGAGTTCGTCGAAGCGGACGGACACGCGCTCCCATTTGAAGACGGGAGGTTCGACGCGGTGACTAACTCGTTCGGACTCCGCAATATGGAGGATCCGGAAAAGGGCGTCGCGGAGATGGCGCGCGTCTGCCGCAAGGGGGGCGTCGTCGCGATACTCGAGTTCTCCCCGACGAAATTCCCACTCTTCGCGCCTATCTTCCGATTCTACTTCTTCCGCGTTATGCCACTTATGGCAAGTTGCTTCTCCAAAGCCCAGAAGAAATCCTACGAGTATCTTCCCGAAAGCGTCGACGCCTTCGATTCCCCCGCGCAAGTTCTCGACTACATGCGCCGCGCGGGAATCGTCGACCCAGTGCGCAAACCGATGACCTTCGGAGTCCTCGGGCTCTACATTGGGCGCAAGGGTTAAGTATCGGCCCTGTTAGACGGCGTCGGGGGGATCGACGAGGGTGACGATGAACTCGAAGGAGAGCGCCAACTTTCCTTCGCAGAAAGTCTTCGCTTTGAAAACGTACGCGCCCGCCATCTTTTCTTTAAGCGTTACCTCTTCCTCGATGAGTTCGCCGGGACGCACTAGACGCTTGAATTTCACGTCGTTCATTCTTCCGACGACGGGAAGCTTCGTCTTCTCTTCGCTTTCGCCGATGAGAACGCGCGAAGTATAGACCGCGCCCGCCTGCATCGCCGCCTCGCAAAGAATCACCCCCGGCACGATCGGATTACTCGGATAGTGCCCCTGAAAAAAGTATTCGTCTTCCTTGAAGCGATAGGCGCATTTAATCCCCTGCTCCGTGATTTCGACGATCTGATCAACGAAAAGGAACGGCGCGCGATGCGGAATCGACGCGAGAATTGCGGCCCGAGAATCGAAAAAGGATTCTTCGCCAGGTTTCGTCATCTCCTCTCCTCTCTTTTCTTACCTATACGAAAATTGAAAAGGGAGCGCCCGCAGTATTGCGAACGCTCTTGACGCGTCCAATTATTTCTTCTCATTGGCGACGCGCAGCAGATATTCGTCCACGTCGCTCGACGCGATCACGCCGTAGTTCACGGCGCCAAGCCATCCCGACATAATGATTCCGACGCTTCCGGCGTGATAGAGGCCGGGAACCTGCGAATTGAGGGATCGGCTGATTTCGAGACCTTCGTATTTCGTCCCAAAGCTCGCGCCGAGCCAGTGATCGGTGTAGTCGCGGAAGGTCTTCGGGGTCGCGGCTTCGACGTAGGCGACCTTATCGCGAATACCGGGAACGTACTTGTCGAGGGCGTCGAGGGTCGTGTCGATAAGATCCTGCTTGCTCGTTTCGTACGCTTCGTCGGAAAGGTTCGCCCAGTCTTCGTAATTCGCGTTGGAGCTCGCGACGACGTAGTAGCGATCCGTGCCGGGGCGCGTCTTCGGATAGTAGAAGGAGTAGGTGCGGCTGGTGATATGGCGGCTGAGAAGCCAGTCTGTGCGGAACTCGGGAGCGACGGAGGTGAAGAGGAGGTCGCCGCATTGTTCTTCGTCGATCGTTTCCCCTTCTTTGAGGGCGACGTAGACTTGGACGCTCGAGTTGTTGAGGCGCACCGCTTCCGCCTTCGCGACGAAATCTTCGGAGAAGTATTCGCGTCCGACGAGATTGAAGATCGTTCCCTTGAGATTGGAGTTCGAGAGAACCGCCGACGCGGCGATTTCCTTGCCCGCGAGGGGCGAGACGGCCTTTGGCGCGCCCCCGATTTCGGGAGAACTCACCGACAGTCCGCGCGACGCAATCTTCACGCCCGCGACGCGACCGTCTTTGACGAGGATTTTCTCCACCGGGGAGTTGAGGGCGATATCGACGCCGTTTTTGACGAGTTCGTCGCGAAGCATTTTGACGAAGAGGTCGGTGCCCCCTTGGAAGGTGAAGACGCCTTTGGACATGAAGTTGGAAAAGACAATGCCGTAGGTTAGCGCGGGGTCTTCAAGGGTCGAGCCGTTGGCGTAGGTGATCGGTTCCATGAGGAGTCGCCAGACGTCGGGACGACCGGGGAAGAACTTTTGAAAGAGCTCGCGCGTCGTACGCCCTTCGTCGCCGTAGTGCGTCTGTTCGCGCGCTTCGTCGAAGAAAGCGACGACGGTCTCTTCGGGTACGTTGAATTTCTCGACGAGAAGACGCGTGAAGTCTTCCCGATTGAAAGTGGTGGTAAGGGAGAATTGGGGATTGTCGAACTTGATGCGCGGGAGCTGGACGATCTTTTCGGCGATCTCTTTGCTCCAGTAGCGTTTGCAGCTCTTGATCATTCCCACGGGGAAGCCGTGAAGCGAGACGTCGAAGATATGCTCTCCGCCGTTTCGACGGAACCATGTGGCGAGTCCGCCGAGTTTATAGTGTCTTTCGAGAAGGAGAACCTTGTGTCCGCCGCGCGCCAAGACGTTCGCCGCCGTCATCCCCGCCAAACCAGATCCAATGACGACCACGTCGTATCGATCGGCATACCCTTTCGTCTTTTCCACTTCGCTCATGACGTCTACGCTCTCTATAAAACAAGGGAGAAACCTCCCGATAATGAACGGAAATCCACCGCCTTCCGGCGCGCGCCCTCGGCGCCAACTTCTACCATTTTAATTTCAAACGAGAAGATTTAAAGGGCGCGGAGCTCTTCTATCAAAAAAAGAAAAATATCGTATAAAATCTATTGACGTTTCTGCGGCCCATGCTAAGATAATCACGACTTGACGCGCTAAAAATTGCTTTAAACGTCGTTGAGTTTTCGCGCGTGCGATCGCGCGGATGGCCCCATCGTTCAGTCGGTTAGGACACGGCCCTTTCAAGGCTGTAATACGGGTTCGAGTCCCGTTGGGGTCATTAGCACTAACCTTTCCCATACGAGCGATCGTATGGACGGCCCCATCGTTCAGTCGGTTAGGACACGGCCCTTTCAAGGCTGTAATACGGGTTCGAGTCCCGTTGGGGTCATTAACCTTAACTTTTTCCATGCGAGCGATCGTATGGACGGCCCCATCGTTCAGTCGGTTAGGACACGGCCCTTTCAAGGCTGTAATACGGGTTCGAGTCCCGTTGGGGTCACTTTTTTGACCGCTCTTTTCACTCAAATTTGAAGAGCGGTCTTTTTTTTTATACCTAACGATCGCCTCGACAAAACGACGATCTCACGACCTCTTTTGCCCACAAGAAAGCGAGGACACGGCCATGACGAAGGAAAACGAAAACGTTCGCGATTTCCATCAAACTGTCTATAACGACGCGTTGCGCAACGACATGAGGGCGCTTGTCTCTCTCGCAATTCGCGAAGACAACGACGTCGACGGCGATATCACAAGCAAATCGCTGATTCCCGAGTCCGCTCCCGGACGCGCCGCCGTCGTCGCTCGCGGAAAGGGAGTCGCCGCCGGACTCGTCTTCGCCCAAGAGCTGCTTCAGATGGTCGACGCCCGTCTGACATGGGAAGGCGTCGCCAACGACGGCGATCTCCTCGAAAAAGGCTCCGTGCTCGGATACGTCGCCGGGCCGACCCTCGCGATGCTCACCGCTGAGCGCCTACTTCTCAATCTCGTCGGGAGACTCTCCGGCGTCGCTACCCTTGCCAGGCAGTATGTCGACGCGATCGCGGGCACGAAAGCGCATATTTACGACACGCGCAAGACCACCCTCGGATGGCGACGTCTCGAAAAATACGCCGTGCGTTGCGGCGGCGCCAGAAATCATCGCTCCGGCCTCTACGACGCCGTTCTCATTAAAGACAACCATCTCGCTTTCGGCGGGATCTCCGACTTCGGCCCTGCGGAGGCCGTGCGTCGCTCCCGAAAATATCTCCTCGAGACATTCAAGGGACGCGAAATACCGATGCTCGAAATCGAAGTCGACTCCCTCGAACAACTCGCCCAGGTTCTACCCGAGAATCCCGACGTCGTGCTTCTCGACAATATGTCCCCCGAGATGATGCGCGAAGCCGTCCGTATGCGCGACGAAGCAGGATCGACCGCCGAACTCGAAGCGTCCGGCGGCATTAACCTCGACACGGCCCGCGCCAAAGCCGAATCGGGAGTCGACCGCGTTAGCGTCGGCGCCATCACCCACTCCGCCAAAACTTTTGATATCGGGCTCGATTGGGTCTAATCTTCTCCATAACTCTCGTAAAGACCCCTCCTCCGATATTCAAGGTTTTCCGAAGCCCTCGGATATCGGGCTAGACTGGGTCTAATC
>SFIW01000026.1 GCA_004556055.1 Planctomycetaceae bacterium | reverse complement strand
CTTCGGCGCAGGGGCGGGATCGGCCTCCTCGTCGCTCTTCGGCGCAGGGGCGGGATCGGCTTCCTCGTCGCTCTTCGGCGCAGGGGCGGGATCGGCCTCCTCGTCGCTCTTCGGCGCAGGAGCGGGATCGGCCTCCTCGTCGGTCTTCGGCGCAGGAGCTTCGTCTTCGAGATCTTCGGTCGCGAAGAAGTCGTCGCCGAGTTCATCCTGCGCGGCAAGGTCGTCGTCCGTAATCATATTGTCGGAAGGACTGAAGAGGGACGGTTCCTCCGGCGCGGCGTCGCTCGAAGAGTCGGCGTCTTGACCAGCCGTCACGAAGACCGCCTTTTCTCCGGAAGGTTGATCGGAGGCGCCGCCATTCTCCGTCGCGGCTGGCGCGGCGGCGTCGCCGTCCTTCTGTTCCTTCAAGAGCGCGTTTTCTTCGTCCGCTTTGCGCATCGCGCCTTCGTCGAAACCTTCGAGAATATCTTCCGAAACCGCTTCGCCAGAGTCGACGAGGATATACCCCGCCCACCAGAACGGCGCGTCGTACTTCGGAATCGCTTCGGAGAGCCCGAGCTTCTTGAGGCGCGGTTCTTCGTCGACGACGACGTCGCGTTCCACGAGTTCGGCGACCGCGTCTTTCCACGCATTCGCCGACGGTTCCTTCTCGTAGTTCTTCACAAAGGCCTCCGCGAGATCAAAGGCGGAGCGTCCTCCCGTTCGCCAACGACTCAGGAGAATCGTATCGGCGCCAGACGCTTGCATCGCGAGAACCGCGAGCGCAATTTCCTGCCCGTTTCCCCCGTTTTTGAGGGAGTTTTCCGCATACGTGCGCAGCGCGGGCATGACGATAAGTCGCGGCGCGCCCCACGGACACGCGATCCAGTCGGAGACGGCGTTACCCCCCGTAGGCTTGGGGCCGAGGACAATCGGGCTCCAGTTCCACGATTCGGCGGAGACTTCTTCGAAGACGACGAGTCTCTTGAGTCGGGACGCGATGATGGATCCTGGAACCGCGGGGGCGGACTTAGCGCTTGCGACTTCGGTCTTAGAAACGGCGTTAGCGAATCGCTCGACAGCCTTTTCGACGACTTCGGAATCTTGACGCGGATAAGTGGCGCCGCCGACGACGGTCGTGTTGACGAAGGCATTGCGTCCGATCGCGTTGGGGAGCGCGAGGGAGACGGTGGCGGCGTAGCGAATCGTGAAGTCAGGCGCGGCGATCATTGGGATCTGCGCGTCGACGAACTCCTTGAGGGCGGCGCGTTCTCGGGCGTTGCGGCTCATGCGCTTACGCGGCGCGGCGGCTTCTTCCTCCGACGCGGGGTCGTCCGCAGGGTCGTCGACGGCGAGCGCTTCTTCGTCGGCGACAGGTTCGGGTTCAGGTTCCGGCTCCGCGTCGGCGACGGAATCTGGAGCCGAGTCGCTCTCCCCTTCTTCCGGGAGGGTTTCGTCGTCTGGTTCGAGGGCGTCAAGCTCCTCTTCGGTCGCGTAATAGGCGGCGTCGAGATCGTCGTACTGCGCCTCGTGCGCGGCCTGGAGCTCTTCGGGAGTCATTCCTTTTTTGGGCTCGGGGTCGGTCGCGTTGGGGTCGTCTGAGGACGGATCGGCGTTCTGCGGCGCGTCGGAGTCGGCGAGCGTCGCGTCGTCGACGCGCGCGGCTTCGTCGTCAGGTTCGACGGACGCGGCCTTCGGGAGGCAGAGCGCTTCGAAGGGGAGATACCAGAGCGTGTCGTCCGGAACAACGACGAGTTTTGAGAAGACGATATTGAATCGATCCGCTTCGACGTCGGAGGCGCCGAGAACGATTTCGCGCAGCTTGGAGCCTTGCGCCTTCCAAAGTTCGTCGGCAAGCGTCTCCGCTTCCACGACGCGCGAACCGTCGACGTTCCCTATCGTCTTGAGAAAGGTCGCGACCGCCGCGCCGATACTCGACGCCGGACCGACGCGCCACGCGTCAAGATTCTCCTTACCGATCATAAAACCGTAGATATCGCCCCCCGCGCCGATGAAGGAGAGGATCGCCGTTTCGTCGGGTAGTCGCTCCTGGACTTGCTTCACGGTATAGACGGGTGGGAAGACGTATGGTATTCTGACGCGTCCGGCGGCGATGAATCGCAGGAGCGCTTCTTGTTTTCCGGAGACGTCGGCGAGCTTGGCGTAGAGGGACTCGACGGTATGGAGCGCGTCGCGATCGCTCGGGACGGTCGGGAGCGCGTTGAGTTCCGCCATAATCGCGGACGTCGTCTTCATCGACTCTTCGAAATCGGGGTACGCGTAGCTGAGGGATTCGCGCGCGTTTCGGATCGACTGCGTCGTCAACAGGGGATCTGCGGTCATGACGTAACGCAACGAGAGGAGTCGTCCTCCAAAGGTCTGCGTCGCGAAGAAGCGTTCGCGGCGTATCCGCTCGGCGACCTCGAAGGCGCGGTCTTTCAAATCGCGATCCATGAGGAGCTGAAACTGACGTTCGTACGCGTCGATCGGCGCGATCATCTGGATTGCGAGGGATTCCGTCGGGTTGACGGCCCAGTCGACGACGGTCGGTTCGCGCAGGAGATATTCGTAAAGATCCGCGGCGTTTCGAGGGGTGAGAGAGCCGTTGGAGGTGAGGCCGGCCTGGACGTACGCGTCAAGTTTGCGCAATTGACGCGCCCAGGTCGAATGTGTCTTCGCGCCTTCCACAACCCTCGCGAGCGCTTGATCCCCGGCGTCGACCCTCCCAACGGCGTACATAAAGAGCGCCGTGAGATAATTCCAGCGATCCGCGTGCGCCGACTGCCGGATCTCGCCGCGCATGGCGACGTCGAGCGCCTTCAGCCCCGCTTCGGCGCCCTTGATATTCCCCGAGTAGATCATATCCTCGAGCAGTTCGAGCGCGAGCGACGTCTGCAAGACCTTCGCGTGCGGGACTTTCTCCTTCGCCCACCGATACGCCTGCGCTAACCGCGGGTCGACGGAACCTCCGCGCAAACCCTTCACGGCGTTGGAATAATATCGGAGCGACTCTTCCAGGACGAGCCAGTCTTGGAATTGATACGCGCTATTGGACGCTTCGAAGTAACATTCCGCAGCTTGCGGAAGTTTATTCGCGCGCATGAAGACATGCCCGAGTTCGAGGAGCGCGACGCACGTGAGATTATGATCGAACTGTCCGCTGCATAGGAGCGCGTCGTTGAGCGCTTTCACCGCCGATTGCGTCTTGTCGCACTCGACGAGCGCTAGTCCCCAAATGACGTCGAGAAAGGTGATCGACCAGTGATTCGGGGCGACGGCGCGCGTGCGGAAGGTTTCGAGAATTTCCGTGCTCATCGGGTCGAAGGGCGCCATGGGGCCGATAATATCGACGCGGCGGCGAATCGCGAGGGCGACGCAGCGTAGGATCTCGACTGGATCGATCTGCATGGCGTGCTGCTGAGCGGCGATACCGAGCTGTTGGTGCGCCTCGGACGCCTCTTCGCCAACGACGATCGTCGCCTTTCGCGGGAACGCGCCCAGGGGCGTGTTGCGTTTCGACGTTCCCCACGGGGTAACGCTCTTCGTGCCTGGGGTCACGCCGGCGGTATAGGTGACTTTACTCATCCACTTGGGATAGGCGATCGCGATGGAGAGAGCGGCGTTATAATTTTTGAGCGCGACGTCGAGCGAACCGGCCTGATAGTAAGTTTCGCCGAGCATCGCGTAATAGCAGATGGAGTCGATCCAAAGATTTCCGCCGATTTTGAAGGCGCCGCGCAGTTCGTTCTCGTAGAAACTGACGGCGCGCGCGTAGTCTCCGGCCTGGATCATCCTCTCTCCGAGATAATAACGCTCGGTAGGGATCGCGCGAATTTCGTCGCGTTTTAGACGTGGTCCTGGACCGGGGCCAGGCGCGGGCTGAGCGGATAGGTCGCCGGGGAGGACGAGGAGAGCGCACGCGGCGACGCATAGCGCGACGCAGACGCGTTTGAGGGCGTGGGCGCGATAGACCAAATTATTCATCATTCGACTCCTTGGATCGCGGAGGGGCGGGCGGTTCGTTCATTATATTTTCTCATGGAGAGGCGCAATCGTCGCGTCATTCGTCGCGCGAGGTCGGCTCTTGCGACGCGGCGTCGAGGGGGGCGCGGGTCACGTCGACTAACGCGGGAGGTTCGTTGGAATTCTCCTCTTTTTTTGGGAGTTGACTCGCCGCAGTCTTTCCTGGGTGGAACTTATCGTTAAAGATCGCGGGGTCGTACGAATCGCGATACTCTTTTTGAGGAGTTAGACCGACGCGTCGGAGCGCGGATTCGGGGGAATTAACGTCGTCGTAAGGATTCGGCAAGTATTCTTCGGCGCCGCGAGCAAATCCCTGCTGAATTTTGAAGTCGTCTTGGAAGAGCTCGGCGAAGCTCTGCGCAGCCTCGGGGGATTGAGGGGGTAGTCTTACGGAATCGGGAGCCAGGGTCATGTCGATCGGCGTTTCTCCGTCGAGGTCGTATCGGGACGCGGCGCCTTGGCGCGGTTGCGGCGTCTTCGGCATGGCGTCCTGAATAGCGCGTCCGGCGGTTTTGAGCTTTTCGTCGGTCTTGACCATGTTGAGCCATTCGATGAAATAGGCGCAGTCGCGGGTGGAATACTTGTCTTCGCCAAAAGGATAGACGCGTTTTCCCATCGCGTTGTTCACAGCGGGATGAGTGACGATCGGACTAGCGTCGATATTGTCGAAATCGAGGTATCGCATCGTTTCGCGCAAGTTGTAGAGGAGCGCGAGCCGCTGCGCGGGCCCATACGCTTTCTTGCGGACGACGTATCGAGCGTTGGGAGTGATTTCGTCGTGGCATCCGGTAGTCGCGCATCGTTTTTGTAGGACGGGCAGCGCTTTGCGGGAGAACTTTTCGAGGGAGGCGGTCGGTAGGGTTCGTCCCCATGCGTCGAGTTCGGCGTCGAGCGCTTTTCGCGGATCGGAATGAATCGCGGGGTCGTCCTTCTTCGCGGCGGCTTGAGCGCGTTCGTTTTCGATGCGAGCCGCGGCGGCTTCGGCGCGTTCGCGGAAAGTTTCGGCTTCTGCGATTTCGTCGATTTTCTTCTGAAGCGCGGCGCGTTCAGCGTCGTCGACGGCGACGGCGAGTCGTTCTTGGAGCGCCTTGAGCGCGGGGGCTCCGAGACGTCGACGGTTCGCCCAGTCGGCGAGCTTGAGCGCCTCGTTCACGTCTTCCATGCGCGTTTGACGCAGTCGGTAGTCAAAAATTCCCTCGCGAGTAGGAGAAACGCACAAAACGTCGAGTTTCGACGCGGAGAGGGCTCCGCCGCCGGGGAATTCGATCGAATAGGCGTTTCCCTTGTCCGCGACCTTTCCTTCGACGATCGAGCCCGAGCGCGTGAGGACGTAGCTAATCTGCGGCTCGGCGTCGGCGTTCGGTTCGGCGTTCGGTTCGGCGTTCGGTTCGGCGTTTGCGTCGAGCGACGGATCGGGCGCGGGGGCGGTCGCAGGCTCCTGGGCGACGACGCATGGAGACGCGGCGGCGAGTAGAAGTACGCACGGGACGACGAAGGCGCGGATCGTCTCCGTTCCCTTGTTTTTAACGTATGCTAAAAATAGGTTCATGTGGTCGTCGCCTATCTTTTCCAGTCGACGCGCATGGCGGTCGCGCGCCTTTTATCGGCAATAATCAAAAAACTGACGCCAAACCATCTTGCGACAGTCGCGCCGACGAGGCGCGAGCCATGGGCGTATTCGTCGATGAGCGCGCCCATCGGGTCAAAAAAGGAGATTTTTCCATTCTCGAAAACGACGAGCCATTCGTCGAGTCCGTCGCCGTTGATATCTCCGGAGACGATAGAGGCGTCGCCAGGTCCGGTATGGTCGGCGAGCACGGCGCGCCAAAGCTCTTCGCCTTGGGCGTTGAATCCGACGAGATAGGAAGCGTTTTGCTCGAAATCATAAACGAGCGCGGTCGCTTCGGCGCCGGCGTTCGGAGCGCGTCTGGGAACAGCAAGATCCCAGGCGGTCTCTCGAGGTCGGAGGATTGGTGCGTCGAGTCGCGCGGCGTCGCGCGCGTCGAATCTTGCGACGCCGCCAGGCTCGGAGGCGCCCGCGTCGAGAACCCACAGCGCGCGCGTCTTGGGTTCGAAGACGATTCTTTTCGGTTCGACGATCGAGTCGATTTCCCATGCGATTTTTCGAGTCTGCGCGTCGAAGAGTCGCACGAGGTCGCGGCGCGGCGCGCCGGGCGTCGACGAACCGACGAGCGTCGCGACGATCCCCGCGCTCTTTGTTGGAAGCGCGTCGCCGGGGATCCAGAGCGCGTCGCCGATTTTCCTTGAACCGCCTGGGTCGCAAAGTATCGTTCCTAAGTCGTTAAAGTCTTCGTCGAGTCGATGAATCTTCGCGGATTCGGGGTCGAATGCGAGATATCGTCGTCTTCCGACCTCGTTCTTCCCTTCGCGCAGAACGGAGATCGGCTCCCCAGCGGAGGCGGAGGGGGAAGTCTTCGAGAAGACGCGTCCTTGATAATTCATCGCGGCGACGGCGTTCCCTTCGCACGGCATGAGAAGGATCGAGTCGCGATCCCCCTTCTCTTCGGGTGAAATAGCGAGCGGTCGTCCCGGCGCGTTAAGCGAATCGACGCTCCATACTTCGCGCAGTCGCATGACTTTTGGGGAGGCGCGTCTTGGAATCGTCGGAGGTCTCGAATCGCGGAGCTCGGCGCAGTAGACGTCGAAGTCGAGAGAATGAGCGACGCGTTCTTCGAAGCGGCGTTCTTGGGCGTAAAAGGCGCGGCGCCTCGCGGCGAGGGTCGCGTCGTCGGCGCCGTCGGCGGCGTCGGCGGCGGGAGCCCAGCGGAAGCGTTCGAGCGTCTCAACGCCGGGGTCAAGGGGTGGAAATTCGTAGCGGACGGTCGAGTCTGGGGGATTCTGCGCGAGGATTTGGCGTGGAAATTCGATTCGCAACGAGAGGATCGTCGCGTCGGGTTCATGGACGCGAAGACGAGCGGTCGGCAGTTCGACGCGCGCGAGCGCTCGAGTCGCGCGATTGAGCCAATAGACGCGCTCTCCGTCGGCGTCGACGCTCACGCGGTCGCAGTAAACGGCGTCTTTTTCGTCGGGACCGTATTGGAGGTACGCGGGTTCAAGGAGCTTCGCGGTCGCGCCGCGCGGAACGAGGGTGCGCAGCGGGTCTTTGGCGAAGAGGAGGACGAGTTGCGGGGAGGTCCATGAGAAATCGTCGGGCAGAGAAGTTTCCGCAGCGGCGGCGAAGGCTGCGTCGGGATAGAATTCGCGAATCGACGTGACGACGAGGGGGGCGGGGCGTTCTAAAAGCTGGTCGGCGTATCGCGGATCGTCGATAGTAGCGCGAAACGTCTTGCCGTCGGAGA
The DNA here is from genome assembly GCA_004556055.1 of Planctomycetaceae bacterium. Classification (GTDB taxonomy): domain Bacteria; phylum Planctomycetota; class Planctomycetia; order Pirellulales; family Thermoguttaceae; genus RUG369. The sequence continues at coordinate 23,011 of SFIW01000026.1, read as the reverse complement.
GGAGGGACGCGCCGCCAAAACGCATTTTGACGTAGTTGGGCTTGGCAAAACTCAGTTCGAGAGGACGGCGTTTCCGAACGATCTGCGGTTTTTCCCCTTCGCGCAGATATTCCCAGAGGACGTAACCGCGATCTTCGTAAAATTTCGCGTTGGAGTAAGCGAAGGCGGCTTCGCGCAAGAGTTTGACTGCGGGTAAGGAATCGTCGTCGCGTTCGACGTCGTCGCGCGACTCGACGTTCGCGTTCCGGAGAGGATCGCGCTGGTCGTCGCGATCGCGTCGACACCCGATAAAGAGGATGAAAAAGAACGCGAAGGAGGATAGAGAAACGAGAAGTAAGCGCATCGCCGTCCTCTTTCCTTTCTCAAATCGTTTATTTCCGTCCTTCGTCGTCTTTTTCACGTCTGAAATCATCCGCTAAAGCAATTCTCTAAAATCCACAAAACGCCTATTTTGTATAGTATGGTTTTACCCTCCCTAAGGATAGCGTTTTTTTTGTCTTGACGCAAGATTAGAGGAAAAAGGGGACGCCCTCCTCATGGCGAAGGAAGGCGTCTGTGAAATAGGGGGTGGAGAGTCGGAAATCGTCAGTTTTCGACGGGGTTCTTTTGCGTCTCGGCGACGGCGCGTTTTTCGGCGAGCTCTTTGGCGCGCGCGGGGTCAAGGGTGAATCTCGGCCCCTCGTGGTGGAAGACGCCGTCTTTGTCGTCGAGTTGAGCGGGATTGACGTGAACCATGACGTGCTTGACGGCGGGAAACTCGCGTTCGACGATGTTGTGAACTTCGTGAGCGATCCAATGCGCGGCGTAAACGGTCTTGTTTCCGTCGACGGCGATTTCGAGCTCGACGTAGACGCGAGAGCCGAATTTTCGCGTGCGGAGGAGGTCGACGTGATCGACGGTCGGGTACGCTTCGACGCGCTCTTTAATCTGCGCTTCAAGCTCTTCGTCGCACGCGACGTCCACAACGCATAGCGCGGACTCGCGGAGAATGTCGTACGCCACCTTCAGAATGAAGAGGCTGATAACGATCGCGGCGATCGGGTCGAGGAGCGGAAACCCAAGCCTTGCGCCCAGAACGCCGATCAGGGAGCCGATCGACGAAAACGCGTCGGAGCGATGATGCCACGCGTCGGCGACGAACGCGGGGGAGTTGATCTTTCGCGCGTTGATAATCGTGAACCAGAACATCGCCTCTTTGACTAATATGGAGACGACGGCGGCGAGGAGCGCGAGCTTGGAGGGGATCGTCGGTTCGAAGGGCTCCCCGCCCGCCTTTTCCGCGGCGATCGCGCGCCATCCTTCGAGCGTGTCCGTCGCCCCCTGGTAGCAAAGAACCGCGCCGACGCCAAAGAGGGCGAGTCCGATCCCGAGGGTCGCGAGATTCTCGATCTGCTCGTGACCGTAGGGATGATCCTTATCCGCAGGGGCGCTGGAGAATTTGACGCCCAGATACGCGACGAGCGTCGTCAAGACGTCGGAGAGGGAGTGAATCGCGTCGGAGACCATCGCGCTCGAATGTCCCCAAATTCCAGCGACAAGCTTAAAGAGGGTCAGAAGAACGTTCCCTGCGGCGCTGGCAAAGGTTATCTGATTGACAATTTTCTTTTCTTCTGCTGGGGTTAGATTCCCCGATCTACTTTCCGCTTTCGTCATTGCGCTTCCCTTTCGCGTCTTGCGCGGCGTCGGCGTCAGCGTTGCGCTGAGCGCGACGCGCGGCGTTTTCTTTCCATTCTTTTATTTGATAATACCGTTCTCCGTAGTTGCGCTCAAAACCTTCCGACGTCGGATAATAATACACCTTCCCAACCAACGCGTCGGGAAGGCACTGCATGTCGGCAAGCTTGTCGGGACAATCGTGCGCATACTGGTATCCTTTCCCGTATCCGAGATCGCGCATAAGGTTCGTCGGCGCGTTGCGGATATTGAGGGGCACGGGCTGGTTGAGCATCTGAAGAGCGTCGACCTTGGCTGCCTTATACCCGACGTAGACGGAATTCGACTTGGGAGCGAGGGCCATGTAGACGACCGCTTCGGCAAGGATTGTGTTGCACTCCGGGGGTCCGATATAATGGGAGCCTTGATACGCGGCGACGGCAAGTTGCAACGCGCGAGTGTCGGCCATCCCGACGTCTTCGCTCGCGAAGCGCACGACGCGCCGCGCGATATAGAGAGGATCCTCTCCCGCCTCGAGCATCCGCGCAAGCCAATAGAGCGAGGCGTCCGCGTCGGAATTACGCATCGACTTATGCAGCGCCGAGATCAAGTTGTAATGCTCTTCCCCATTCTTGTCGTAGAGGAGCGACTTTCGCGACGCGCACTGCTCGACGGTTTCGCGCGAGACATGAGCGACGCCTTTGTAGTCGACGTCCGCGTTGAGGATCGTCATCTCGAGGGTCGAGAGCGCGGAACGCGCGTCGCCGTTCGCCGAGGCGGCGATCATCTCGACGAGCTCCGGGGCCATGTCGATCTTCTGTCCGCCGAACCCTTTCGGGGACGTCAACGCGCGGTTGAGGAGTTCGAGGATATCTTCGGAGGAAAGCGCGTCAAGGACGAAGACTTTGCATCGAGACAGGAGCGCGCCGTTGACCTCGAAGGAGGGGTTTTCCGTCGTGGCGCCTACGAGAATGATCGCGCCCTTCTCGACAAAGGGGAGAAACGCGTCCTGCTGCGCCTTGTTGAAGCGATGGATTTCGTCGACGAAGAGGATCGTTCGCTGTCCGAACGCGCGGTTGCGATCCGCCTCCTGCATAACGGCGCGAATCTCCTTGATCCCGCTCGTGACGGCGGAGAAGTCGATGAACTTCGACCGCGTGACCTTCGCGATCACGTTCGCCAGGGTCGTCTTCCCTACGCCGGGAGGCCCCCAGAAGATCATCGACGCGATCGCGTCCTGCTCAACCATCCGTCGCAAGACCTTCCCTTCCCCGAGGAGTCGCCGCTGACCGACGATTTCGTCGAGAGATTGAGGTCGAAGCCGCGCGGCGAGGGGCTGCGGCGCGTCGTTACTGAAAAACGTGTCCTGCATCGTCTAAACAAAACTCCTAACGTAATACGCACGTCTAATAATTCGACCTATGATAATATAAATGAAGGAAAGCAAAAGCGCCGAGGAGAAATAAAAAAAGGATTCTTCCGAAAAAGAATCCTTCATAAAGACAAGTTGCGCGGGGAGTTCTCAAAATATCGCGAGCGTTACAGGTTGAAGATCTCGTTGACGATTGCGATCCCCGTTTTAGTTTGGAAGACGATATCGCGCCCGGTGCGGATGAAATCGACGGGTCGTTCGTCTTCGTACGCGTTGACGATGAAGTCCGCTTCGAGAAGGATGCGGTAATCGATCCCGTCGACGTCGCTGTAGGTGTGATGGCGGCTCACGAGATAGGAGACGCGTTGAATCGTCGCTTCGTCCTCTCCGAGTTCGCGGAGCATCGCTTCAGCGAGAGGCGGGCCGTATTTTTCCTGCTTCTTACCGTCGTAAACGCCCCTGCCGTGAATCTCTTCGGACTTCTTGACGCCGATATCGTGAACGAGCGCGGCGGCTTCAAGAATATGGAGAGTCGTCGGGTCGAGCCCTTCCGATTCGCCGATATAAACCGCGTAGGCGCAAACCTTCATAAAGTGCGAAATCCTCTTGGGATCCCCGGAGAAATAGCGGGTCATCGCGTCGACTAATTTAACGTTCATTTCAGACGCTCCTCTTAAAAATAGTTCTTTCGCGCTCGACGGACGCAGCCGCGGTCGCGCGACTCGTTAAACGTTCTTACCCATTTCATACGCTTCTTGCAACTTGGGGTTCCCGGCGATCTGCCCGGCGTCGTTGACGTCGCCGCAGAAGAGGGAGCCTTTGAGTTGCGCTTTCGGGAGACATTCGATCCACCCTTCGACGCATGAGACGACGCGCGCGGGAGTCGTCTCGGCGTTTTCCGCCGCAGTCGAGAGAACGTAGACTTCGCGGAAACGGTAGTCCTTCGAATAGAGGGGGTTGAGACGGTCGATGAGCGTCTTCATGCTCCCGGAGGGGGCGTAGTAGTAGATCGGGGTCGCCCAGACGACGACGTCCGCAGCCATGAACTTCTCTTCGATCGCGATCGCGTCGTCGTCCATAAAGCAGCGTCCGCGCGTTCCGCACGTAAGGCAGCCGACGCAGAAGTTGATTTTCTTCCCTTTGAGGGAAAGGAATTCGACGTCGTGACCGGCGTCCTTCGCGCCGCGCTCAAATTCGCGCGCGAGCGTCTCCGAATTGCTCTTGCCCCTCAAACTCGTCGAAACGATCAACACCTTCTTGCCCATAACTAAAAAATCCTCTATTCCCAGTCTTTCGTTTTCTTGTGCATATTCCAAAACGCGCGGGGGAGTCTCCCCGAAGCGCGTCCTAAATTATATCGCGCCGCAACGTCAAAATCCATTAGTGAAAACCGTCTAACGCGCCTTTTTTTCAGAAGGAAACGTCGGGACGAGAATTACGGAGGGGAAGGAACGCGGCGGTCGGCTCTTTCGCCATAGCGTCTCCTCGTTCGTCGGATCCAAGAAGATCACATCGCGTCCTTCAGAATCGCGACGGCGTTTTCGAGCCCGTTAAGGTCGATTCCGGAATAATTGAGTAAAAACATCCCGCGATATTCTTCGGCCTCTTTTTCGTCAAATTCGGAGACGGCGGCGAGTCGGACGCCCTTTTCTAGGAGTCGCGCCTGGAGCTCCGCGTCGGCGTAGCGCGTCTGTAGTTGCAGGATGAAGTGAAGTCCGGAGTCGTTTTCGATAATGCGGCACGTCTCTGGTGGGAGCGCGCGGCGGATAATTTCGAGAACGCGCGTTCTTTTGCGCGAATAGTGGAGGCGCATGCGGTTGATGTGGCGTTCAAAATAACCTTGACGGAGAAATTCCGCGAGCGCGTATTGGTCGAAGGTCGAGACGGTGCATGAGTAGAATCCGAGTTTTTCGTAGAAGCGATTCGCGAGCGCGACGGGAAGCGCCATATAGCTGATGCGGATCGTCGGGGCGAGAGATTTCGAGAAAGTGTTCATATAGACGACCTTGTCGGGATCGAGACCGAACATGGGGACGATCGGGCGTCCGTTGAATCGGAATTCGCTGTCGTAATCGTCTTCGAGGACGTATCGTTCGTCGCGTTCGTTCGCCCAAGCGAGGAGTTCGTGGCGGCGGCTGAGGGTCGCGGTGACGCCGGTGGGGAAATGGTGCGTCGGATTGATATGCGCGACGTCGGCGCGAACGCGCTTGAGTTCGTCGACGCGCGCCCCTTTGTCGTCGATCCGCGCGAGACGACATTCCACTCCTTGCGCTTCGTAAATCTGACGCGGCTTCTTATAGCCGGGCGTCTCCACGCAAAAGATCTTATCGCGCCCCAAAAGCTGGACGACGAGTCCGTAGAGATACTCCGCGCCGCTTCCCACGACGATCTGATTCGGGTCGACGGAGAGCCCGCGAAATGAAGCGAGATAGTTGGCGATAGCGCGTCTCAACTCGAGAACGCCCACGCCTGGAGAAGGTTCGAGAAGCTTTTTTTCGCGCGTCGTCATCGCGGCGCGGATCATCTTCGCCCAAGCGGAAAAAGGAAAGAGTTCGGGATCGGCGCGATTGGAGGAGAAGTCGAAGAGGATCGACGCAGCGTCGGAACCTCTCTCCGCGCGATTCGGAGTCGCGTTTATCTCTAGGTCGAGAACCTGCGCGACGCGGCGCTTCTGCGGGATCGACGGGGCGATGAAATACCCCTTTTTCGGTAGGGTGTAAACGAAGCCTTCCGAGATCAACTGGTCGTAAGCGTTTTCAACCGTAATGGCGCTAACGCCGAGATTTCGCGCGAGGGTTCTCTTGGAAGGGAGCTTTTCGCACGGGTCGAAGTTTCCCGAGATCGCGTCGCGGCGGATCGCGTCGTATAAGCGTCGATATAGGGGACCGTCCCCCTGCGTCAGGTCATAGGTCAGCATTCTCATTTTCCTTAAATCTGACCTTAAAACATTTCTTGTTTTGATAATTGAAAAAAGGTCAGACGACCTTATTATTTTTCAAAGATTCGTAGAGTCAATGGACAAGCCCAAATAAAGCAAAGGATCAAATAATGACAAATGATCGATATGAATTGAACAAAGGTCTCGCCCAGATGCTTAAAGGGGGCGTCATAATGGACGTAACGACGCCCGAACAGGCGCAAATCGCGCAGGAAGCGGGGGCGTGCGCGGTCATGGCGCTCGAACGCATCCCGGCGGATATTCGCGCGGCGGGGGGCGTGTCGCGGATGAGCGATCCCAAGATGATCAAGGGAATTCAGGCGGCGGTTTCGATTCCGGTCATGGCGAAGTGTCGCATCGGGCACTTTGTCGAAGCGCAGCTTCTCGAAGCGATTGAGATCGACTACATCGACGAATCGGAAGTTCTTTCCCCAGCGGACGACGTGTACCACATCAACAAGCGTGACTTCAAAGTTCCGTTCGTCTGCGGGGCGCGCGATTTAGGAGAAGCTCTCCGTCGAATCAACGAAGGCGCGTCGATGATCCGCACGAAGGGTGAACCTGGTACGGGGGACGTGATCCAGGCGGTACGTCATATGCGCAAGATGAATCAAGAGATCGCGTGGCTCGGTTCGCTTCGCGAGGACGAGCTTTTCGAAGCGGCGAAGAAGTTGCAGGTTCCTTACGAACTCGCGCAATACGTCCGCGAGAATCACAAGTTGCCGGTCGTGAACTTCGCGGCGGGCGGAATCGCGACCCCGGCGGACGCGGCGCTCATGATGCAGTTGGGCGCGGAAGGCGTCTTCGTCGGATCGGGAATCTTCAAGTCGGGTAATCCGGCGAAGCGCGCGCAAGCGATCGTGAAAGCGGTGACGAACTTCCGCGACGCGAAACTGATCGCGGAGCTCTCGGAAGACCTCGGCGAAGCGATGGTTGGAATCAACGAGAGCGAGATCGAGCTCATCATGGAAGAACGGGGCAAATGAGATGGCGCGAGTCGGGGTTTTAGCGGTTCAGGGAGCGTTTATCGAGCATGAGAACGCGCTGCGCGAGCTCGGGCACGAGTGCGTCGAGCTTCGTCAACGCGCGGATATACGCAACCTTGACGCGCTGGTTCTTCCTGGGGGGGAGAGCACCGTGCAGGGGAAGCTCCTGCGCGAGCTCGAGATGTTCGATCCGCTGCGGGAATTGATCGTCGCGGGGCTTCCGACCCTTGGAACCTGCGCGGGGCTGATCCTTCTTGCAACGAAGCTCGACGCGGATCCTACGGTGCATTTTGGGACGTTCCCGGCGACGGTTCGACGCAACGCGTACGGACGCCAGCTTGGGAGCTTCCATACGCGCGCGCCTTTCGGCGATCTGGGGGAGGTCGACATGACCTTCATCCGCGCGCCGTATATTGTGGAAGCGGCCCCGGAAGTTGAGATTCTCGCGAAGGTCGACGGCAAGATCGTCGCGGCGCAATATAAGAACCAGATTGGACTTGCGTTTCATCCGGAGCTTGACAAAGATCGGAGAATATATACAATGCTGGTCGGATAAGTTGGGAGCGTCAACATGCTGAAGGAAGGGTGCGTCTTGGTCAGACGCCGAGGGAAGAAACGTGTTGACGGCGCCTGTCGTTTAGGGACGTCCTGGTCGACGGTTCGACGAGTGTGGTGGGACAGCGTCTTTCTTCCTTCTAAAGCGTTCCCTCCCTTCTTTCTTTTTCCTTGCCGTTCTCCTTATTGTTGCGGCGAGAATCGCGTTGGCTCATAACTTCTTCGGCAACTTTTTGAGCTCTTTTCGAAAACGCGTCGCGTATAACGTTTTTAGCCAACGTCGCGATGCGCCGCAACGCCTGTATCAACTCCCGCAGGCGTTTTTGTTTTTCTTGGGAGCTTTCGCCGCGTCGGTTGTCAATTGGGCGCTTGGCGTTACAATTCAGGGAGTTTTTTAGTTTCCTCCTATTCCTCTCAAACGCGGCGCAACGAAGTCGACGTTGAGAACAACGCGCAGGACGTCGCCATGATCACGTTTGAGGACATGCTCGCCAAACTTCGCTCACTCCAACTCTTAGACGCGCTTCTGAGCGACTACACGACGGGCGCGCATATCCGCTGGGGAACCAACGCCCTTGCGCCCCTCGGCGCCGGGTACGCTCCCGCAGACGAGATCAAGGCGGAGTTTCTACTCCCCGGCCTTGTGCTATCGCGCCATAAAAAACGCGTCGACATGCAGTCGGAACGCACGAAGAGCTTCGGCGAAGTCTTCACCCCTTTCTCGGTCTGCAAAACGATGACGGATCATGCGGACGAGGTTTGGTTCGGTCGCCCAAACGTCTTCGACGACCCGATCGCGCCGATCGTTTTTCCGCAGGGAAAGACGTGGGAGGCGTATGTGAAAGAAAAGCGCCTTGAGATCACGTGCGGGGAGGCGCCCTTTCTGACGACGCTTTACGATTCCGCGACGGGCGAGGAGAAGCCGACGCACGAACGCGTCGGATTCCTCGACCGGAAGTTGCGCGTCGTTCGGGAAAATACGCAGTCGCTCGAGGAGCGCGTCGAGTGGGCGCTGAGAGCGTGCAAGGCGGTTTACGGGTACGAGATTCAGGGGGATAGTCTTCTGATCGCGCGGGTAAACGTGCTAACGGCGGCGCTGGAGTTCTGCGAGTCTTCGCGGCTGGAACTCAACGCGCCGTCTCTAATGGTAGAGGAGCAACAGGTCGAATATGGGCGCTTCGTCGACGTGATCGCGAAGAATCTGTGGCAGATGGACGGCCTCACGGGACGCGTGCCGTACTCTCGAGCGCCGAGCCTCTTTGACTTTGACGACGCATGGAATCCCCATAGCGACAAAATTCTCCCCGCGCCTTGCAAAATCGTCGACTGGCGCGACAATCTAAAAGAAAGGGACGTCGTAGGGCTCTTCTGCCGCGACTAACCACGTCGCTTCACGACCGGGAATCGACCGCAAAAAACGCAAAACAGACGAAAGGGAAATCATGAAGTTCGATTTTATCATCGGCAATCCGCCCTACCAAGAAGAGGCGGTCGGAGACCAGAAAACGTTTACCCCCCCGTTTACCACAAATTTATGGACGGCGCATATTCTGTGGGAAGAAAAGTCGAACTAATTACTCCCGCTCGATTTCTCTTTAACGCCGGCGGCGCTCCAAAGGAATGGAACGAGAGGATGCTTTCCGACGAACATCTGAAAGTCATCGCCTACGAAGTCGATAGTTCTAAGTTCTTTGTCAATACGGATATCAAAGGGGGCGTCGCCATTACGTATCGAGACGCCGACGCCAAGCTGGGGCCTATCGCCGTCTTTATTCCTATTGCCGAATTAAAGTCTATTCTCTCTCGCGTAATTCATCGCAAGGATTTTTCACCAATAAGCGACATTGTCTATAGTCGAACAGCTTTCAGACTCACAAGCGCCTTGCATGAAGAACATCCGGAAGCCTCGAAAAAGCTGAGCGAAAGTCATCTTTATGATATGTCGACGAACATATTTGACCTGCTTCCGGAGTTCTTCCACGTCGAAAAGCCCGATAACAAATTCGAGTATATCCGAATCTTCGGACGCCAGAATAACGAAAGAACATATCGTTATATACGCGCCGATTATGTTAATCAGGGCTGCAACCTTTACGATTGGAAAATATTTGTCCCCAATTCTAACGGTTCTGGAGCTCTGGGCGAAGTCTTGACGACCCCCGTCGTCGGGCAACCCGTCGTCGGGCATACGGAAACTTTCATGAGCATCGGCAAGTTTTCCGCTCAAGACGAAGCGGAAGCCGCTCTCAAGTATATTAAAACCAAATTTGCCAGAGTCCTTCTGGGAATTCTCAAAGTTACTCAACACAATCCCCCGACGGTCTGGAAGTATGTCCCTCTGCAAGACTTCACCGCGAATTCTGATATCGACTGGACGGCGACGATCGCGGAGATCGACCGTCAGCTTTACGCGAAGTATGGGCTTTCCGACGAGGAAATCGCATTTATCGAACGTCGAGTAAAGGAGATGGCATGACGCGCAAAATCACCCCTTTCCGCCGAGTCTCCCCGATGATCTACGCGTATCAGACGCCCGGCTACGCGCCGAACGACGGATGGACGAAGATCGGCTACACTGAAACTCAGACCGTCGAAGCGCGGGTCAGAGAACAGACGCGCACCGCCAATATCGAAGCTAAAATCTGCTGGAAAGACGTCGCCATTTATAAGGATTCGAGCGGGGAACCCTTCACTGATCGCCAATTTCATCGCTTTCTCGAAATCGAAAAGAACGTCGAACGCCGCCCTCGATCCGAATGGTTCAAAATAGAACAGGACGAAGCGTATCGTCATTTCATGACGTTCGCCAGAAGGGAGCCCTTCGATTCCGCAGTCGCCGATTCCGAAATCCTCGACGAAAGCTACGTTCTCCGCGCCGAACAGGAGACGGCGGTCTCCAACGCCCTCGACTATTTTTTGAACGGGCCCGGCGATCCGAAACGCGGTAAAGAATACCTCTGGAACGCAAAACCGCGCTTCGGCAAAACACTCGCCGCTTATGATCTCGTTGCGCGCGGAGATTTCCGCAAAGTTCTCGTCGTGAGCAACCGCCCGTCGATCGCCAACAGCTGGGTTGAAGACTTCGACAAGTTCTTTCGCCATAAACTCCGCTACGCCTTCGTCTCCGAGTCGGGAGCTCTCTGCGGGGCTAAACGCGTCCTCTCCTACGACGAATATTTTAAAACGAGTATTCGCTACCAAGGGTTCGTCGAGTTCGTCTCACTTCAGGATCTCAAGGGATCGCGGTTTTTCGGGGGTGATTACACGAAGTTGCGCCATCTCCTAGCAACCGAGTTCGATCTCCTCGTCGTCGACGAATGTCATGAGGGCGTCGACACGGAGCGCACCGAAGAGGCGCTCGCCAAAATATCGCGCCGATACGCCCTCTATCTCTCCGGCACCCCCTTCAAGATGCTCGCAAGCGCCCGCTTCGCCGACGAACAGATCTTCAACTGGACGTACGTCGACGAACAGAACGCCAAAAAGGAATGGGCCGCTTCCTCCCAAGGGTCGGCCTCGGAGGAAAAGCCTACGCGCAATCCCTACGAGGCGTTGCCGCAACTCGAGATGCGCGCTTATCAGATCTCTCCGATGATCTGCGACTCGATCAATCGCGGGGCTCTCCTCGACAACGACTCAAACGTCGAATACGCGTTCGATCTCAACGAGTTCTTTTCGACGAACGAGGATGGACAATTCCGTTACGCCGAAGACGTGAAGAAGTTCCTCCGCGCTCTGACAACCGGCGACAAATACCCCTTCTCCACCCCTGAGCTTCGCAACGCGCTGAGTCACACCCTCTGGATCCTCAATCGCGTCGCCAGCGTCAACGCGCTCGCCAAGCTTCTGAAGGAAGACCCCGTCTTTAAGGACTACGCGGTCGTGATAGCGGCGGGAGACGACGCGACGGCGGCGCGCAACGGGGACCTCTACCCGGATCAGAGAGGAATGCGCGACGCGTACAACCGCGTAAAGGAAGCGATCCGAAAGAACGCCAAGACAATTACGCTTAGCGTCGGAAAACTCACCGTCGGCGTCACCGTTCCTGAATGGAGCGGCGTCCTTATGCTCGCAAAGATGGAGAGCGCCGCGCGGTACATGCAAGCGGCGTTCCGCGTCCAAACACCCTTCCTCTACCCCCATCCCAATACCGTCGTCTGCTACCGCAAAGAAACCGCCTACGTCTTCGATTTCGACCCCGCGCGAACTCTGATTATCTTCGACGAATTCGCGAACAATCTCAACTACGCGAAAGCCCGCGATTCATACGAAAGGCGGCGCGAGAATATCCGCAGACTCCTGAACTTCTTCCCCGTCCTTGCGGAAGACGAAGACGGGACGATGGTCGAACTCGACGAAGAACGCGTCATGTCGATTCCGCGACGCCTCAAAAGCGTCGAAGTCGTTCGTCGCGGCTTCATGTGCAACTACCTTTTCCAGAATATCGGCGCGATCTTCATGGCGCCGACCGAAGCGCTCGAAATTATCGGCAAAATGTCCCCCGCAAGGGAAGAAAAGGCGGTCAAACGCACCCCTGAGACGCTCGACAAGGCGAAGGAAATCGTCCTCGACGCGCAAGGGGAACCGGAGATTCCGCGCGCGCTCGTCGTGAACGTCACGGAAGCGAACTTCGGGCCGAAGATTTACGAAGAGGTGAAGAAGCCCCTTCAAGAGACGCTCGACGATTTCGCGTCGCAACCAGTCGTTTTGGAACCGAGACGCGCGCCGGAACCGCCGCGCGACGCGCTCTTCGACGTCGATATCCCGGCGCCCTCCGTCGATCCCCTCAAAGAGAAGGCGGCGGAGACGTGCAAAGAGATCATAGAGCTCGTCATGCAGACGGCGCAGGAGAAAACGAAAATCGTCGCCAACGGCTGCGGGCTCCAAAAGGTCGCTAACTCGAAGAAGAAGGTCGAGAAGATCGTAAAGACCGTGACGGCGGAAGTCGACAAGAGGGTTTCGAAAGCGCAAGACGAATTCGAACGCGGCGTTCAAATCGCGACGAAGGATCGAGACAAAAAGCTCAAGGTCGCTTCCTCCCCCGATGAAGTGAATCAAGCGAACGCGGAGTTCGAACAGGACGTCCAGAAGAATCGCGCGGCATTTCAAGAGACGCTCGCCGACGTCGTCGAAACGACAAGTCTCCAACTCCCTGAAAGGATCGCGGAGGAGGTCGTCCGAACTGATAAGAAGGAGAAGCAACGCGTCGTGGAAGAAGAGATCCGCGCCCGACTTAGGGGCTTCGCGCGAACGATCCCGAGCTTCGTCATGGCGTACGGGGACGAAAAGCTGACGCTGGCGAATTTCGATCAATATGTGGAAGACGCCGTCTTTCTGGAGACGACGGGGGTGACGCTCGACGAGTTCCGCACCCTGCGAGACGGAAAGGATTGCGTCGACGCGGAGGGTCAAACGCGGCGTTTCGAAGGAGGCTTCTTCGACGAAACAGTCTTCAACGACTCCGTGCAAGAGTTCTTGCGCAAGAAGAACGAGCTCGCGAACTACTTCGACGAATCCCGCGAAGAAGACATTTTCGACTACATTCCCCCGCAGAAGACGAACCAAATCTTCACGCCGCGTCGCGTCGTCGTCATGATGGTCGACGCGCTTGAAAAGGAGAATCCGGGATGCTTCGACGATCCGTCTCATACCTTCGCGGATCTGTACATGAAGTCGGGGCTCTATATCGCGGAGATCGTGAAGCGCCTGTACCGAAGCGCGAGGATGCGAGCGCTCTTCCCTGACGACGCCGAGCGGATCCGGCATATCCTCAAGAACCAGGTCTACGGAATGGCGCCGACTCGAATCATCTACAAAATCGCGACGAACTATATCCTCGGTTTCGACGACGCGCTAAAGATGGAATCGACGCATTTCGTCGAAGCGGACGCCGCCGAGGCCGCAAAGAACCAAGCGCTCCCCGACCTAGTCGAACGCGCGTTCGCATGACCGCGCCAATTCGCTAGACGCCGTCTAGCGAATCTCCCCAACGCTCAGAAATGAAAGGGCCCCGCGGCGTCCGCGAGGCTCTTTCGTTATTTATCGCGGCGTCATTGCGCTCGCTTACTTAGGTCGGTCCAGACGTACGCGCCGTCGGGGCCCGTCGCGCGTTTGTACAACCCGACCTTCGTCTTGCCGTTCGCGACGTAGAAGTAGTCGTTCCCCTCGTCGTCCCCGTCGATCCAGCAGATTCCCGTCGTCGGCGACGCGCAAAACTGCGCCGAGCAGATCGGATAATCCTTCTTCGACACGCCCGTCGCGCCCCACGTCTCCCCCTCCGCGCAGTCGTGCGACTTCGCGTCGCCGCAGACGCATTTCAACGCCGCGTGCGCTACGTTCGGATATTCCCCCGTCGTCGCGTTCTTCGCTTGATCCATATCGAAATATCGAGCGCCCTGCAAGTTCGTATAAACCGCCGCCAGTTTCTTCGCGAACGCCTGCGTCTCCGCGTCGGGGTCCTCGTTATGCTGACCGACTTGCAGCTCCTTCATCTCCGGCGCGCGACTCCCGTCGATCACGTACATGTTCTTGCCGAACCCCTTCGTCCCGTCGTACGTGTACAACACAAGATTCCCCGTATTCCACTCGTACTCGATATTCTGAGCCCCGTAAAGCGTATTGCCCGTCCACGCGTACAACGTCGATTCCGCGCGGAGGAGTTCCCCAGGCTCGTAACTCGTCGAAAGCCCGCGCTCGTACGTAAACCGGCGATTCCACGTCCCCACGAGACTCTTCGTCTCCGCGTCCCAGACGTCCGACAGACGATAATATTGCAAAACGTTATAGTCGTTGTCGTAACGTCCCTTAAACGCCTTGCTCCCGTATACCCCGTACGCGACGATCACGTAAAGCTCGCCCGACGCGTCCCCAGGTTTGCGCCCGACCGTCACCCCGTCGATTCCCGAGCACGCAAAGAGGTGCCCGTCGTTCTTCTCATTCCGCGCGAAACCTTCCGGGGAATCCGTATTCTCGAAGAGCATCGGAGCGCGGAAATCGTAGGTCGGCTCCGCGAGAAGGATCGCGTTCACTCCCTCCTTCATCTCTTTGCAGTCCATCCCAACGCGCGTCATCTTCCGAACGTCGAACGCAGCCAAGAAGAATTTCGCGCCCGGAGACTTATACTCCAGCGACCCGTACACGATCCCGTCGTGATACTCCAAACACCCCAAGTGCGCCCCGCCAGGCTTCCCGAAGCTCCCCTCGCCGAATCCACCGACCGACGCCACGACTTTCCCCGTGCGCATGTCGAGCTTCGCCAACACGTCCGTGTACGAGAAATACATATAGTCAAGATTTTCGTCAACGCAGATCCCCTGCATGTGACTCGAACCGCCGCACAGATCGATCGTGTCGAAGCTCTTGCGATCCATCGCAAGCGCCTTCCGCCAAAGCGCGGCGCCCTCCTCCTCGACGCTCTGCGCCTGCGCAACGCACGTCCATACCGCCGCCGTCGCGACGGCCAACGTCGCCGCCAACCTGCCAAACCGGCTCCTCTTCTTACTCATCGTCGCGTTCCTCCTCGTTTCTCTCCGCTTATCGCCGCCCGCGATTCGCAATTTCTCTTTTCTGCGGTCGCCGCTTTCGCGCGGCTCTCAATCCGCTCAAAGGTCGATTGTACACGACGCCGCGCCAAAAGTCCAACGCGCGCGGGTCACTTTTTCGCCGTCGCAGCGCGCACAACCTCCGCAACCTCCGTGATCGTCAGAAACGCCGCCGGATCCACGCGCTTCACGATCGCGCGAACCTTCGCGATCTGGAAGCGGTTCACGACAAAGTAAACGATCGACTTGGGCGCGTTCGAGTATCCCCCCGTCGCGTCGAAACACGTCGTGCCCGTCTCGAACTCCTCCATGATCGCATCGTTGATCTCCTTCGCCTTCTCCGTCACGATCATTACGCTCTTGCAACGGTCAATTCCTTCCACGATGAAGTCGACCGTCTTGAGCCCCGCCGCGTATGTCACGATCGAATAGAGCGGGAGAATCCAGCTGTGCACGGCGAAACCGCAGACCGTATAGAGGACGACGTTGTAGATCATGACGAAGGTTCCGACCGTAAGATTTAAGCGTTTCGCGAAGATCACCGCCATGACTTCCACACCGTCGATCGCGCCCCCGTTGCGAATCGTTAGACCGCTCCCGACGCCGGAAATCAGACCGCCAAAGAGCGCGCACAATAGGAGATCGCGCCCCGCAAGAGGCGACGCAAAGCGCACGTCGATCGGCAAGACGTCGACGATGAGCCACGACGCGAGGGAGTAAATCACGACCGCGAAGATCGAATAGATCGTAAACGCCGGGCCCTGCTTTTTGAGACCGAAGAGGAAGAGAGGAACGTTCAGGACGAGGAGAAAGAGGGACAAAGACGCGGGGGTTATCTGAGATAAGAGGATCGAGGTTCCGGAGATCCCGCTGTCGTAAAGATTGACGGGAGCTAAAAAGACGGTGACGCCAAAAGCGTTGATTGATCCCGCGACGAGCAAGGCGAGAAAGGTCTGCCAGCGCAAAGATTTTAAGTCGTTTTTCCACGATTCTTTAAGGTTCTTCATTATCTTATATCCTAGTTGCGTCGCTCTTTAATAGATTAGCATGAGCCCCCTGTCGCGTCGGCGATCGCGTCGCGGTAGGCGTTGTAAGTCGCGTCGTCGATCAGCGCCCATTCGACGAGATCGAACGCGGTCGGATAGAGTCGGGCAAATTCGAGAACCGCGTCGACGGCTGCGGGTGCCGCCCGATCTAACGGAAAGCGATAGACGCCGGTGGAGATCGACGGAAACGCGATCTTGCGCAGCTTGCGTTCGCGCGCGATCTTCAGCGATTCAAAATAGCACGATCGAAGAAGCTTCTCTTCTTCCTCGCCGTCCCCTCCACTCCAGACGGGCCCGACCGCGTGAATCACGTATCCGCACGGAAGATTGTACCCTTTCGTGATCTTCGCGCTCCCCGTCGAGCATCCCCCGAGCGTCGCGCATTCCTTGACCAGCAGGGGCCCTGCGGCGCGATGGATCGCCCCGTCGACTCCGCCGCCCCCCAAGAGAGAACGATTCGCCGCGTTGACGATCGCGTCCACGTCCGATAACTTCGTAATGTCGCTCATAATAGCGCGTATTTGCATTTTCAACGTCTCCTATTTCAAGGTTCTTTCAAAACGCGCCGCCTCTACTTACGCGTTTTAATCGCCAGTATATCAGAATTAGAACGTCTCAGAATGGGGGAATGGGAAGAAAGAATCGGCCCCGATTCTCTATCTTGACGTATGCGTTATTCCTCCAGTTATCCTCCTTAAATCCGCGCCGAGAATGAATTTCCGCAGAGATTTGTTAAAAAACGTCAATTTGCTTCATCGCAACAAGGATTTAGCGCGGGTAGATCGAACGACGCCGGGGTCTCTCCAGAAACGTGAAAAGGCGCGCAAGGCAATAGAGTGGAAAATCATTTCAAGAGGGAGGGGATTCTTCGGAGAATCTCCTCTGGACAAGAAAAGAAAAACGCTTGTCTTGACGCGCGCGCTTTTGTATAATGACGCCGCGCGTGGAAGTTCGCGCCGCGTTCTATTTTCCATTCTGTCATGAGGCCTACAATGAAGAAAGTTGTCGAGTTTTTAACCGCCCATCCGATCGTGTTCCTTGCGACTATCGGTCGCGACGGCGCGCCGAAGTGTCGTCCCTTCGTCTTCCCCGGCGAAAAGGACGGAAAGCTTTGGTTCAGCGCGGACGCGCAGAAAGAAGTTTACGCGGAACTGCAAACTCACCCCGAGGTTGAAATCTGCGTTTGCACGCCTCAGAACGAATGGTGCCGCGTCTCCGGAAAAGCGGTTTTTGAAGAAAATGTCGCCGTCAAAGAAGCGTGCCTCGCCACCCCTTACGTCAAAGGCGCCTTCGAAAGCGTCCTCAATCCGAACTTCAAGGTCTTCTATCTCGCCAACCCCAGCGGCGCGCTAAGCCTCAACGACGGTCAGGCGCCTTATCAGTTCTAATCTCCCCGCCAACTTTCCGACGCCGCGTGAAAACACAAGACGCCCAGGGCTTACGCTCGGGCGTCTTTTTATTAGGCGATCGCTTCGTAAATCGCGACGAATCAATAGTTTTCAGCGGCGATTTCGAAGTAGCTCTGCGGATGCGCGCAGGTCGGGCAAATCTCGGGCGCCTTCGTCCCGACGACGATGTGACCGCAGTTGCGACATTCCCAGATCTTGACTTCGCTCTTCTCGAAGACCGCAGCCGTCTGGACGTTCTTCAATAACGCGCGATAGCGCTCTTCATGACGCTTTTCAATCGCGGCGACAAGGCGGAACTTCGCGGCGAGCTCGACGAACCCTTCTTCTTCCGCCGTCTTCGCGAATCCTTCGTACATGTCGGTCCACTCGTAATTCTCACCCTCGGCGGCGGCGAGAAGGTTCGCGTCCGTCTTGCCGATTCCGTTGAGCTCCTTGAACCACATCTTCGCGTGCTCGCGTTCGTTCTCCGCCGTCTTGAGGAAGAGCGCCGAAATCTGCTCGTATCCTTCCTTCTTCGCGACCGACGCGAAATACGTATACTTGTTGCGCGCGCCAGATTCGCCCGCGAACGCCGCTTCAAGGTTCTTCTCCGTCTGCGTTCCAGCGTACTTCGTCGTCTGCGCCAACTTATCTCCCTGAGCCTTGCAACGCGGACAAACCGGAGTTTCGCCGTCTTTCACTTCAAAGATTTCGCCGCAGACTTTGCACTTATATTTCGCCATTTAAAAATCCTCCCTTGCGGTGGGTCGATACGATATAGATTTACGCCGCGTCCCGCTCATGCGCGGGCGCCTACGCGAGCGCGTTTCCTCAACATTATTGGTAAAAAAAACAGAAAATCAACTCGCCTAAGCTACAAATAGTCCAAAAATGAAAATTAATACTGAATAAATCAAACTATCGTTATCCACAATAAGACGATCGATCATTTGCGAGGCTTCACACTGATTTTTACGGACATTTTTCAAAAAATTCAAAAATTCTCTGAAAAAAATAGTATTGCGCGGATAGGGCTTCGTGTTAAGATTCAAGGCGTTCAGGAGGAATTACCCATGGCTGAGTTACGTCAAGACGATCGCGGTTCCGCGCGACGCGTCGTCGATCTTCATTCCCACGCGCTCTTTGGTCTCGACGACGGACCGCGCGCTATCGACGAATCCCTGGAAATTCTGCGTCTCTTGCGCAACCAAGGCGTCTCCGACGTCTTCTGTACCGCCCATAGCTGGGGCGCCGCTACGAAATATTCCGAACATTTCGCGCAGCTCCAAGCCCAAATCGCCTCCAAGGGAATCGACGTCGCCATTCATCCAGGGATGGAAATCTTCTGCGATCCGGAACTCGTTTCTCCTATCATTCGCGCTCTCGATCTTGGCGGTTACCAAACCCTTGCGGGGACTAACCGCATCCTTCTCGAATTTCCGCGCGATATTCACCCTAAAGCGGTCTGCGTTTGCGTCAAACGCTTCCTCGAATTTTCCGAATATCGTCCCGTGATCGCCCACGTCGAACGCTACGATCTCCTCTCGCGTTCCCCCGCGGTCTTCACCGTCCTGAATCGCGACGAAATCGAACTGCAAATCAACGCGTATAGTCTCGCGCAAGAGCCGAAGGAGGAAGTTCGCGCCTTTGCGCGGCGTCTTCTCTCCGAAAAGCTCGTCTCTTTCCTCGGAACCGATTCGCATCGACTCGATCATCGCCCCCCCGAGGTAAGCGAAGGAGTTCGTTACCTCTATGAGTCGTGCGATCCCGTCTACGCGGACGCGGTCGCTTTCGGAAACGCCGACCGCGTCTTTTTGCAACGTCCTGCGGCGTGATCCCCCCCTTTGTTCCCGCCGTTAAATGGGAACAAATCGTGTTGTCTTTTCTTCGATTCCGCATAATCGTTATATAGACTTGCCTGCGCGTTTCAGACGCTTCGCGGGCGCGTAAAGCTGATTAGGACGCGAGGACGTTCGCGTCGTTGGAAGGATTAAGAAAAGATGAAATTATCGACTAAGTTTTTCAAACGCATAGTGAATTTGACGCTCTGCGCGGTCTCGGGCGCAATCCTTGGACGTCTCGCAGTCCGCGCGGGATTGAACCTCATTTTTGGGGGCGATCTCTTCGGAGGGGACGTTCTATGACCGTGCGACGCGTTTTGCGTTACGTCTCAAGTAAAATTCTCTGGGGCGTCGTCTACTTGACCGTCTTTCTCGTCTCTTTCTGCGGCTCCGCGATTCAAAAGATGAGCGCCGACCCTCTACGCGGGGCGTACAGCGCGTCGACGAAAGAAGTCGGAGCGATCTATCGCAACCTTTCCTACGGGCCCAAAGACTCGAACCGATTCGACCTTTATCTTCCGCAAGACGCGACGCGGCGCCGTTACGGACTCGTCGTCGCGTTGCAATCGGGCGGAGTTGCGTCGGAGGATAAGAAAAACTACGCGGAGCTTCTGCAATGGTTTGCGTCCAAAGGGTACGTCGCCGCAGTTATCGACTATTCCCTCGACGACGACGGGTTCCCAACGTCGAACGTCTATCGTCAGTCTCAAGAGATCAAAAACGCGATTCCTAAGGTTGTGGCGGAAGCGAACCGCCGAGGTTTTCCCGTCGATAGAATGGCGATTACGGGGCGTAGCTCTGCGGGAACCCTCGCCCTCCTCTACGCGTATCGGGACGCGAAAACCGCGCCGGCGCCTGTCAAATTCGTCTTTGAAACGTCGGGGCCTGCGAGCTTTCGCGACGAAGACTGGGCCAAAGTCGTTCCCGGCGCGACGCCCTCGGGGACGGCGAAACTCTTCAGTCGTCTCTCGGGAGAAGAGATCACGACGGAGATGATCGTCGACGACGCGTACTCCGCGCCGATGCGCAAAATCGCCCCCGACATGTGGGTCGACGCCGATTCCCCCGCGACGCTCCTTGCGCACGGCGCCAAAGATAAGCTTTGCCCCGTCGAGTCCGCGCGAAGACTCGTCGCCGAGCTAACAAAACACGGAACGGCGCACGATTATTACGAGTTCCCCCATTCGGGGCAAGCGCTCCAGAACGATCGGCTCTTCTACCAAGCGTATATGGAGAAGCTCGAAGATTACCTCTGGAAATATATGCCAAACTACTGATCGCGAATAGGGAGCGCGATTACGCTCGCGCTTCGTTTTCTTGCGCTTTTTCCCCTTCGCGTCGCGCAGAAACGCCGTCCCTTCCGACTTCGACGATTCCGTATTACTCTATCTCTTCCGTATACCGACATTTCGGATAATTGCCGCACCCCCAAAACTGCGAGCCCGCGTTAGCGCCGCGCTTCGCCCTCCTCAACACGAGTGTTCCCCCACACTTCGGACAGACGCGTTGAGCCTCGACGCTCGATTTTAATTGCGACTTCTTGGATTGCGCTGGCGCTCTTTGGGAGCCCCCTTCTCCGGAATGGTCGGCGTTCTCTTCCAGGCGCTTCTTGATATTCTCGATATGCCGCGCTTTGACGTCGTCGCCAACCTGAGTCAACGGGAGGAGGCGCTGGTAGACGGTTTCGATCTGGTCGGGGGAGAGGAGGTCTTGCGTCTCGCGCTGGTAGACGTTAAGGACGGCGCGTCGGAGCTCGTCGCGCTTCACGACGCGTATATCCGCGCTCTCGACGTCGACCTCCTTGAGTTCGCAGCGTTCCGAAAAAACGATGATCGACCGCGTCGGGTACTCTTCGCCGACAAACGCGACGAGATTGCGGATATGCGTCCGATTCTGCATGATCGGGTTGTAGAAGGACTCTTTCCGCGTTCCCTTCCCCGAGGGAAGAACCTGCGTCCAGTTCCGTTGCGACTCTTTCCCGAAGATCCACCCGCCGTAGTTCTTACTCTCGAAGACGAAAATCCCCTTGCGACTAATCATCATCAGATCGATCTCCGTCGTCTCCCCGTTCTTCTTGGGAACATAGAGATTGAATAAAAACTTCGCGCCCTCCTTCTCAAACTCCTTCAGCGCGTCGTACGTCAGATATTCCCCATACTTCCCCTTATCCGTCCATACCGCTAAGAAGGACTCCCCCGTCAGGCGTCGATACGAACTCTCCCAATACCCTTTCGCGCAAAAGAAAAAGAGCCCGCCCCCGACGATAATCAAAATCAAGAGCAATATAATCAAAATAGGGAACGATATGAGCGAACCGTGCGCGCTCCGGAATAGGGAATGAGTTAATTGCGTGAAAAGATCCATCGTACGTCGCCTTTTTGCGCGTTAAATCGCGGAGAGCGCGGTCGACTCGCCGCGCGAAGGATGCGCGAAAGTCCGCCGCCGCGTTTGAGAGGGTGAAGATTCTCCTTCGTTATATCATACGAACGTGGGCTGTAAATGAAAGATAATGACGACGACCGGTCGGCGTTGAGAAGAACTCCGCGCCTTGTTGACGATTCTTTTTGATTATTTTGAAAGCCTTCGTAAGCTCCAAAGCCGAGGATATACGCAACGATAGGAATCAATAAATCCCAATCCTCTTATACGGATAAATCTAGCGGCAGATCCGAAATATCTTTGAGGCGCTTGCCAGCAATGGAGAAGGGAGGGCAAGGGACTCCGCCGGCTAACAAATCGACGCCTTTATATGGACGCCCGTCAAAATCATGGACGTCGGCGCAAACGACGTTCCATTCAGGACGGTTCAGCTTCAAAACCCTACAGTATTCTTCTTCATACTCGACCAGCGCACATGAGCAAAACCAGCCATTGCAAGACCCAAAGCCTGTCCGCCAGCTCCTGCACATATCTCAACACATGTTAAAGGCCGTTGCACAAACGAATCTCTCCTAATCTTTGCTAATTCCCTCGACGTTCGGCTTGCTATTCTTCGACTAAATCCATTATCTCGTTAATTTTACACGATAAGGTTAGACATATTTTTTGAAGACTTTCCATCGAAACAAATCATTCCCGCCCAGTCTCGTTAAAACATTGATTTTCCGCCGCATCCTTCAACTTGGTACGGTTCATTTTCTTACGATAAGCATTTTCCAAAGTTTGTCATAACTGACGGAGACGCCGCGTCTCCATTATTGTCGGAATCTTACGTATTATTGCATATGGCTCTCTGATTTTCAAGATTTCTCAGGAGATCGCGATCTTACGTCCAACACAATGAGACCCCCCTTCTTCCCCGCTGGATTTCTCCAACAGACGACTTCACGCTCAACGCCAAGACTCACGCTCCGCAAAGAAATTTCAGTAGGTCCCGCTATAGATCAGCGGAGAGCAGATCGTCCGCCCGGAGGGACGGCTCAATTGTCGCCGAGGAGCCCCTGCGGGGGATGCGCGCGAGCAATAAAAAAAGAGCTAACCGACTTGAACATAATCAGTTAGCTCTATTCTTTTTGAAGAATGAAGAATAGCCGCTTTACGTCTCCGGAAGGGGCTAATCCTCGAAAAGTCCTGCTATTACGGAGCTTTAATGAACCTCTGAAATCATTCCCACTCGTTGTTGGGCATCATATTTAACGGATTTTGCTTCATAAATTTGATACCTCATTTTTTTGATTATTTGATGTGTCCA
>SFIW01000003.1 GCA_004556055.1 Planctomycetaceae bacterium | reverse complement strand
CCACGCGCATATCGGAATGGGAGCGCTTGGCGAAGACGCGTTCCGTTTCATCGTGAACGATCCGCGCTTCAAAGAGCTCCCGATGTACCTCGAAACGCCCAAAGGAACGACGGAAGACGGCCAAGAATGGGACGTGATAAATTTGCAAAGATTGCGTTCCCTTATAGAATAACGCGCGACGATTTGTTATACTAGAGGATCGTAAATCGTGAACAGACGTCCGTCGACGTCGTTCGTTATACTTAACCTTAGGAGAATTCCCATGAAACGCAATCTTTTCGCAGCGCTAACCCTCGCGTTCGCAGTCGTCGTCGCGGCCTGCGGAATCGGTCAGGCCGCCGACCCCGCCGTCTATAACGTTTGGCCGGGCGTCGCGCCGGGCGAGAAGGCCGACGCGGTCAAGCCGACCTATGAAATTTGGCAACCTGAAACGAAGACGAGCGACTCGTGCATGATCGTCTGCCCCGGCGGCGCGTATCAAGGCCTCGCGTATGAACATGAAGGGGTTAAGATCGCCCAGTATTTCAATTCGAAGGGAATCACCGTCGTCGTCTTGAAGTATCGCGTTCCGCGCCGCGAAGGTCTTCCGAAGCATATGGCCGCGTGGCAGGACGCTCAACGAACGATTCGCGTCGTCCGTTCCCGCGCTAAAGAAATTGGCATTAATCCCGACAAGATCGGCATTATGGGATTCTCCGCCGGCGGGCACCTGACGCTCATGTCCTCAACAACAAGCCTCACCAACTCCTACGACCCGATCGACGACGTCGACAAGATCCCTTGCAACGTCAATTTCGCCGCTCCCGTCTATCCCGCGTACGTTCTTGAGGACGGCGCCGACGGTCCTAACGCCGGAAAAGGCAACAACTCCGAGATGGTCGACGACTTTGCCTTCGACGAAAAAACGCCCCCTATGTGCCTGATCCATGGCGACGACGACGTCTACTCCCCCATGGGCTCCGTCTTCGTTTACAAGAAGCTCCGTACGATGAATATTCCTGCGGAAATGCACATCTACGCCAAGGTAAACCACGGATTCGGCGGCAACCCCACCGACAACCACGTCGGCGACTGGCTCAACCGCGTCTACGCATGGATGCAAACAATCGGTTTCTGAGACGTTAAGCAAACTAAAGCAGCATAACTCGAACGCGCGTTCCACGTAGAACGCGCGTTTTTTTATCGGCGCCGATCGGTTAGAAAAAAATAAATGTTACAAAAATTCGATTATAGGAGATCCAATCCAAATACGTCGTCAAACGGAGTCAAGGACAACCGTCCAGTCTTGTAGGTCAAAATCCTTCATAAATTTAGATATTTTTTAACATATATATGAAATAAATATCATTTCTAACCTCGTCGTTGTAGTCTTATACTTGACGTCAAAGATATACGCTTTAGAATAGCGCGAAGGCGGGGATACCTTTACTCCATTCATAACCTAAGGTTATCTGTAGGCTTTCTCTCGCCAGATTTATTCGTTATTCATTTAAGACTTATGTCGAAGTTCCTGGCGGCGCTTTAATAAACAATTATAAAAATAATAATTATTATTACAACAAATATTTAATATCAGGGCATGGGTTAAGACGAAGGGCTAAGATTCGCCTTGAATCCAACGCGGGGAACGTAGGGAGAAATGATCAGTGACTAAAAAAGAAATTGCTAGACACGTTTACACCGCTACTCAGCTCAGTCTAGTCGATTCACAGGCGGCTGTCCAAGCGACCTTTGACGCAATCTCCAAGTTGCTTGTCAAACACGGACGCGTTGAACTTCGAGGCTTTGGCGTCTTCAAGGTTCAAACGCGCGCAGCGAGGAAAGCTCACAACCCTCGTACCGGCGAAGAAGTTAATGTTTCAGAGCACGACACCGTCGTGTTTAAGCCCAGCAAGCTCATGAAGAGCGCGCTGGACACGCATCGCGTCGCCAAATCAAAGAAGGCGGGAGCCAAGAAGTCTACCGCTAAGAAAGCGGCTAAGGAGACCGCCCCCGCTAAAACGTCGAAGAAGTCCCAGAAGGTCTCCGCCTGAGCCTAACGCTTTACGAAACAAAAGAAGCCCGATTCCGCCATAGAAATCGGGCTTCTTCATTTTTAAGGACGCGTCAACGCCCGTCGACAAGGCGCAGCGTCCCTGGCTCGAAATTAAAGGACGCGAGTTCGTATCCCCCGCTCTCCCCTTTCTCTAAAACAAGGAACGCGGCTACGTCCTTTCTCTTCGCGCAGTAACTCTCCGTAAAAGTCGCTCCTGCAACGAAAAAAGCCGTCGAAAGCGCGTCCGCTTCCGTCGCCGTCGGCGCCAAGACCGTCGCCGACAAAACCCCGAAGCTAGGGTACCCAGTTCGAGGATCGATGATATGCGAATATCTTTTGCCTCCGCTGCGGAAGAACTGCCAGGTTGATCCCGACGTCGCCAACGCTTTATCGCGTAGCCAAAGTTCCGCGAGACGTCGATCAGGGTGGAGCGGATGCGAAACGCCAATCGTCCATCCGACGGGCTCGTTAGAGGGAGGCTCGAAAAACGCGTCGTCGCCAAAATCGGGGAGGAGCGCGTCGAGGGCGATTTGCGCGTCTTTTTGCGTCGAACCGCGTCGACGGCGGCGCAGTCCGCTCTCTTCGTCGATCTCGTCGTCCTCCTCATGCGTCGGCGCATGGGTCGACGCGCCGCGAATCAAAGCCGAGGTCGCGAAAGAAAAGTCGTTCTTTCGTCCGCCTCGGGCGATCACGCCGCTCTTACCCCCTTGAAGAAGGAAGGAACCGAGTCCTTCGTTTTCGAGGGTCGTCGCCGCGCAATCGAGAGCGATCCCCTTGCCGATCGCGCCGAAATTCAATTCGACGCCCGATTCGTCAAAGGCGACGCTCCGCGCGGCGGGATCGAGACGCAAATGTCGCGCCCCGGAGAGACGAAGCGCGGCGGCGAGCTTCTCCTTCGAGGGGAACTCCCCGTCGCGTTTCGCAAAACCCCACGCGCGCCATAGCGGAGCGCAAGCGACGTCGAACGCCCCTTCCGTCTCGACGCTAAGACGAAGCGACGTTTCGAGCCATCCCCATAGCTCCTCGTCGACGCGAACGTCCATCTCGGGAGCGAGAAGATTGAGGCGACTAATTGTCGAATGAGGGCGAAAGACGGAGAGAATCTCCTCGACGCGGTCGACTTCGTCAAGAGCGGCTAAGGCGGCGTCCGCGGCGAAAGACTCGCGGTCGGCGTCCCCGCTTTCGTTCACGGCGACTTCGAAATCGGAGCCCATCGCGCGACGGCGATAAACGGTCAACGGACCAGGCTTTAAGCGCGCTTCTTCTTCGGAGGGAAGCGCGGAGCGATCATAACTCATTCGTCTCGCTCCTTCTCCCGCGCAACGCGCGTCATGAGTACGGTCGCGAACGTCTCGATCGCTTCGAGGCGTCCGACGGGCCCGACATGCTCGCCTGTCTTCGCTTTGACGTTGACGCGATCCTCGGGGACGTCCAGAATCGCGGCGATTCGCGCGCGCATCGCCTTCTTCAAGGGCCCAAGTTTGGGACGCTGCGCGCAAACGACGCAATCGAGATTCACGACCTGCCAACCGCGCTTGAGCGCCTCTTCCACGCAGATCATCAGGATTTCGGCGGAATCGCGGTCGCGATTCTCCTCCGCCGTGTCGGGAAAGAGCTCGCCGATATCGCCGACGCCCGCCGCGCCGAGGATCGCGTCCGCGATCGCATGTAAAAGCGCGTCCGCGTCGGAATGACCCAGAAGAGATTGACAATACGGGATCACAATTCCCCCCAAGCGGAGAGAAGATCCTTCGGTAAAGCGGTGTAAATCGCATCCGTAACCGACGCGATATCGCTCGTCGTCGTCTCGGCGCGCCAAAAGCGTCTTGACCTGCGCTTCCAATCGTCTTACGCGCTCTTCGAGCGCCTGCGTCTCGTTCCCCATCTTATCTTCCTAAATTCACTTAGTATGCGACTCTTTTTCTTCATGCGCCAGACGCGCGTCCTTGATCGCTTGCCATTCCAATTGCAACGCGTTCCAGGAGTTATGCCACAGAACGTAAAGGGTCGGTCCCAGCGCGACAAGCGGATTCGCGTAAAGCATCGCAAAGTAAACCATAAGCCCCGTATTCTTCTGTCCCAGCGTCTGACTTGATTCTTGACGATAATGCTTCTCGCCAAGGAAATATCCTAAAACGAAGTTGCAGACGCAAATTCCTAGGGAGAGCGCGAGCATTTCGAGAAGGATCGTCGTCTTCACTCCATTCTCGGGATTATGGATGAATTCCGACGCGCCGCAAGACAGGACGGTGACCATGAGAACCCACGCGTAAAAGGTGGCGCTCTTATACTTTTTCGTCCATGTCGCCGCGTTCGAATAGATCAAGCGAAGGAGCCGCGCGACGGCGATCGGCGCGACAATCGTTGAGAGTACGCGCAGCGCAACGTGCATAAACGCCGTCCTGAAGGAGCCGTCCCCTGTTTCGACTCCTACCGAGATCGGCAAAAGCGCGGGAAGAGCTATCGCTATTCCGCCCGTCGTGAGGAGCATCCCCGTGACGACGTACTCGACTTCGCGTCGCAAGAAGGACGCGATCGCGGGCGCGGCGGTCGCTGTCGGCGCGAGGCCGGTGAAGAACGCCGCCGCGGCAAGGGTCGGTTGATCGAGATACTTGAAGAGTTCGCAAGCGCCCATTCCGATCGCGATATTGAAGAACAAGATCGCGAAATGACTCCGCCGCAACTTCATCTTATGGACGTTCAAACCTAGGAACGTCATAAAAATCATATAGCGCACAAACCACGGGATGGTCCACAGGAAGGAGCTTCCTTGCGGGAAAAACCACCCGACGATAAACGCGCACATCAACGCTAAAGGCCGAATCATCGTGCTCATGTCGTCATAACTCCTTAAATTCCAAAATCAAGCATATTAGGGCGAAGGGCGCGTTTGACCACACGCTATAACGCGTCGATCGGGTCGACGTCGACGATCCATTGCACCGAAGACGGCTGTTTAAGCTTACCCAACGCGACGCGTCGCGCCGCTTCGCGAAGCAAGGGGCCCGGAGCCCCGTAAAGCTGCAAATGAAACCGAAAATTTCCGCGCAGTTTCGGAAAAGGGCACGGCGCGGGACCGACGAGGCGTCCCATGAGGGGCGCGCGCGGCTTCGGATTGCGCGGCGTGAGAGAAACGACGTTGCGTCCCATCGCGTCGCGCGTCGCCTCGACCTCTTCGGCGTTCGCGACCGGCGGATTCTTCGGATCGTATCCATGTTCAATGTTGACGTCGCGGAGCGCCGCGAAGAGCGCTTCGCGGAGTTGACGCGCAAATTCGAGCGTCTCCTTCTCGTCGGGCCCGCGCACGACGAAGCGGATCGCCGACGTAAAGGGGGGTAGGCCAATCGCGCGTCGCCCCGCCAATTCGCGCGACGCAAAACCGACATAGTCGCCGCGCATCGCGTCCAGAATAACGGGATCGTCGGGCTTATACGTTTGAACGACGACCTTCCCCTCCTTGTCGCCCCGTCCCGCGCGGCCCGACGCTTGCAGAATCAGGTTGAAGGTGCGTTCAGGGGCGCGAAAGTCGGGAAGATGGAGCGCGGCGTCGGCGTTGACGATCCCGACGAGAACAACGTTCGGGAAATCGAGCCCCTTGGCGATCATTTGCGTTCCCAGTAAGACGCGATATTCGCCGCGGCGGAACGCTTCGAGCCCGCGTTCGTGCGCGTCTTTCGCCTGCGTCGTGTCGGAGTCCATACGAAGAATCGGCGCGTTGGGAAAATTCGCGACGAATTCCTGTTCTAGTCGCTGAGTTCCCACGCCGCCGTATTTAATCCCCGCAAAACCGCAATAGGGACATTTTTTCGGCGCGGGAATCTGATAATCGCAATAATGACAGATAGCGATCTGCTGCGTAATATGATGCGTGAGCGCGACGTCGCAGTCGGGGCACTTGAGCGTCTCGCCGCACGACGGGCACTGAATGTGCGTGGAGTATCCGCGCCGATTGAGGAGGAGAACGATCTGATTCGTCGGATCCGCGTCGAGCGCAAGCTCGATCTCGCGACGCAAACGCTGGCACATCGAGCCGTGCGTGAACCCCGCCGCGCCGCGATCGCGCATATCGACGATATAGACCGGCGGCTGAGGAAGATTCCTCACCCGGTTCGGGAGTTCGAGAAGGGTATAGCGGCCCGCTTTCGCGTTGCGCCAACTCTCCAACGACGGGGTCGCGGAACCGAGAACAAGGATCGCGTTCTCATTTTGAGCGCGCATTTGCGCGACGACTCGCGCGTGATAGCGCGGGGCGACGTCTTGTTTGAAGGACGTCTCGTGCTCCTCGTCGATGACGATCAGCCCCAAGCGCGAACAAGGGGCGAAGATCGCGCTACGCGCGCCGACGACGACTTGCGCCTTCCCCTGCTCAATCTTCTCCCATTCGAGTTTTCGCTCAAGGTCGGTCAGACGGCTGTGCAACACGGCGATATCCCCAAGCCGCGCTCTGAAACGCTGAACGGTCTGCGGAGTCAAACTGATCTCCGGGACGAGGACGATCGCTTGTTTGCCGTAAGAAACGACCTCTTCGATCGCGTCGATATAGACTTCCGTTTTACCGCTTCCTGTGACGCCGCGGAGTAGAAAAGTCTCGGTTCGAGATTCTTTGAGGGCGCCGAGAATCGCGTCGAGAGCGCGACGCTGGTCGGGGTTGAGCTCGTGAGGAAGAGTCCTGGGCTCGGTTTTCTGCGCGGCGGCGAGTTCGTCGTAAAAGCGACTCGTTCGCTTCACGCGTTTCGTCGTCAGGAGCCCGAGTTTTTTGAGGGAGAGGATCGGCGCGGAGGAACATTTCGCCTGACGCGAGAGTTCCGCGAGGGTCGGCGGTTCCGCGCAGCGCCGCAACTCGTCGAGGACGAAACGCTGTTTAGGCGTCAACGCGCGAACGCCCTCCGCCTTCGCGTTTTCGAAACGTCTGAGGCGCTCCGAAGCGTCGGGAGCGAGAAGAAAGACGGTCGTCAAGCGCGAGCCGATCGCGTCGCGCACCCCTGCGGGAACCATTCCGTCGAGGGTCTGCCCGATCGGAGCGATGCAGCGCTGAGCTAGATCGAGTCCGAGTTTCAGAAGCTTGGGAGAGAGAATCGGTTTTTCGTCGACGACTGCGGCGATCTCTTTCAGACGAAAGGTCTTTCCTTCGACGGTCGCTTTCGGGGCGTCGTTATTTTCCTTCTCGGGACGCGGATCGAGCGCGAAGAGAGTCGGCGCGTCCTCTTTCGGCTTGCGGCGCGGCGGCGCGGGGGGCGGCGTTTCCTCAACGCGTCGCTGAGCGATTTCAAGACAGTATGCGACGACGGAACGATTTCGCGCGCCAAGGGGCGCTAAGACGCGAACGCCGGGCCGAACGCGGGCGCGCAACGCGTCGGGAACCTTATAATCGAAGACGCCGTCGGGCCCGTCGACGAACGCGACGCGCGCGACAAGAATCTCGCGCGAGGGATCGTAGAGGGTCCACGTCGGATTCGTTGGATCAAAAAAGGTTTGCCCCTGGAGCTGATTCATACTTGGCGTTCACTTCCATATCTTTCTATCAAGGACGCGATAGGAAATAGCCTCGAAAAGATGCTGTTGCTCGATATTCTCAGAGCCTTCCAAATCGGCGATAGTGCGCGCGACGCGAAGGATTTTATCGTGGGCGCGCGCTGAGAAAGAGAAGCGTTCCATCGCGTCTTCAAGCATCTTATCACATTCGGAGGATAGGTAGGCGTAACGCGTGATGTGCGCGCGACGCATCTGGGCGTTGACGCGAATCGATTCGTCGCGGTAGCGTTCCGTCTGAATTTCGCGCGCGCGTAAGACCTTCTCGCGGAGCTCCGCGCTCGAAGTCTGCGGCTCCGTCGACGAAAGTTCGCGATACGTGACGGGAAGCGTCTCAATATGCACGTCGATGCGATCGAGAAGGGGGCCGCTAATCCGCGCCATGTAGCGTTCGACCTGTTGATCGGAACAGCGGCACTGACGTTTAGGATCGCCGCGATAACCGCACGGACACGGGTTGAGCGCGGCGACCAGGACAAAATTCGCGGGGAAAGTCTCCGACTGATTCGCGCGAGTAATGCGAGCGAGGTGATCCTCAAGGGGCTGTCGGAGCGCTTCAAGGGTTTTGCGATTAAACTCGGGTAGTTCGTCGAGGAAGAGGACGCCGTTATGCGCCAAGCTGATTTCGCCTGGGGTAGGAGACGCGCCGCCGCCGACGAGCCCCGGTTCGCTGATCGAGTGGTGCGGTTCGCGGAAAGGACGCGTCGCGATGAGCGCCTTTCCCTCCAACTTGCCGACCGCGCTGTAGATTTCCGTCGTTTCGAGCGCTTCTTCAAGGGTCATCGGGGGAAGAATCGTCGTCAAACGCTTGGCGAGCATCGTTTTTCCCGCGCCGGGGGAACCGAACATGAGGACGTTGTGTCCTCCCGCCGCGGCGATCGTCATCGCGCGTTTCGCCGTTTCCTGACCATGTACTTCCGCAAAGTCGACGTCGTATTTCGAATGAGTTTCAAACTCGTTTCCCGTCAAACCGGGAGTTGGATCAATATTCAAGCGTCCTTGGAGAAAACCGACGGCTTCGGCGAGGGTTTCGATCGGAATCGCGTCGATACCGTCGACCAGAGCGGCTTCGGGGGCGTTTTCCTTCGGCACGAGAATACCGCGCAACCCCGCTTCTTTTGCGGCGCGCGCCGCCGCTAGAACGCCGCGACAAGGTCGCGCGTGACCGTCGAGATCGAGTTCGCCAAGAACTGCGTATTCGCCTAGAGAATCGAACTTCGCCAATCCTGCGGAAGAGATAATGCCCAGCGAAATCGGCAAATCGAGAGAAGGAGATTGTTTCGGCAAATCGGCGGGCGCAAGATTCACGAGGATATTGCACGAACCAATATTGAAGCCGGCGTGCCGAATCGCAAGTCCGACGCGAACGCCGCTTTCGCGCACGACCGTCTTGGCAAGCCCGACGATCGTCGTCTTCCCCTCCTCGTTCGTATCGTCGGGAAGTTTGGCGACATAGGTTTCGACGTCGACGGGATAGGACGCGGCGCCTAACAACGTGTAGGTTTTAATCTTAGTAAGCATGAGGCGACCCTTTGGACAAAGGGATCATGACTGAGACTGCGAAGCGTCGGCGGTTTCAGTTCCCGCGTTGGCGGCGTCGGAGGACGATTCTTCTAAAAAGACGCCGATCTTACGAATACGCTCGTAACGTTGAGTAAGGAGTTCGTCGTCGGAAAGCTTCGACAATTCCTTGAGTTTCGCCTTGAGATACTTCTTGAGATTGAGCGCCATAATCCGGTGGTCGCGATGCGCGCCCCCGATCGGTTCTTCAATAATGTCGTCGATAACGCCAAACTCGAGCAGATGAGGCGCCGTGAATTTGAGAGCCTCCGCCGCCTTGTCTTTGTATTCCCCGCTCTTCCAAAGAATACCGGCGCATCCTTCAGGACTGATCACGCTGTAGTAAGCGTAGCGGAGCATTCCAACGCGATTTCCCAGACCAATGCCGCACGCGCCGCCGCTTCCTCCTTCGCCGATCACGACGCAGACGATCGGCGTCTTCAGCAACGCCATCTCGTACATCGAATCCGAGATCGAGCGTCCGACTCCGCGCTCTTCCGACTCGATTCCAGGGTACGCGCCGGGAGTGTCGATGAATACTATCACCGGCAGCTTGAACTTCGCCGCAAGCTTCATCTTCTCGATCGCTTTATGATACCCCTCGGGGTGCGCCATGCCGAAATTCGCTTCTTGGCGTTCTTTGAAATTGCGCCCTTTATTCTGGGCGATTACGACGGCGCGAAAGTCGTCCAAGCGCACGAAACCGGTCAAAATCGTTCGGTCGTCTCCGTAAAGCTTGTCGCCGTGAAGTTCGACAAATTCGTCAAAGACCATATTGATATAGTCGATTCCCTTGGGTCGATCCGGATGACGCGCGACCTCGACGGTTTCCCACGCGGAAAGATTGGCGTAAATCTTCTTCGTCAATTCCGCGACGCCTAGCTGGAGACGCAACGCTTCGTCGCGCACCTCAGGGGAATTCGCCTGAGAACGGAGCTGCTCAAGTTGCGCTTCAAGTTCGTATATCGGTTTTTCAAACGAAAGCTTTTGACTCGGAATCGCCATCTTCTACCTGCCTTTTTAATGCGTCCATGCGCGTCCGTTTCTCGCAACGCGAGCCGGGCGCCTTGTCGAAAGTATAAACGATAACAAAATTCCTACAAGGAATAGCGCGCCCCTTTCGGGCAATTCTTCACGCGTCGCTCATCGCGTTTCGACGCGCCTTGCGATAAAAAAACGTCGCGTCCCGACGACGCGACGCGACAAGTCTGTCTTCTTCGTTCCCGACCGTTAGTTCACAAGATCGTTGATATTCGTTTTCGTCGTCTTGGTCGGTTCGAGGGAACGCCATGAAAGGATCTGGAACGCCGCTCTCTTCATCGATCTCATGAAAATCCAGAAAGCAAGGGGTTGCAACGCTATGAAGAAAAGAACGATTGGGAAATTCGACGCTACGCTATTGCTAAGCCACGTCAGCACGGTGAAGACGCAAAAAACCACCGACGACGTACCATACGCGTAGACCGGTCTTTCACCGCGATTTTTTCCTTTTTGCGCAAACTGGTTCAGCGACCGATCGAGACAATCCGCCCCCTGGACAAACGCGACGAAAAGCCAATAGTAATTAAAGAAGGGAATCAACAGGAAAAGCGAAGCGCGTAGCGGCGTCGTTCTTCGGAAACGCGGCGGAATCGCCTGCCAGAGGTAATAAACGAAAAAATACTGCGGAATCATGCCAAGACTCGGGAATATTACGCTTGCCAAAAAAGTCAAAGAAAGCGCCGGGCTGAATTCTCTCTCCTCAAAATCCATGTGTAGAATATCAGAGCCCGCTAAAATGGCAAAGGCGATCGTCGCCGTCATTCCCAAAAAGAAGAAAACGAGAGGCACGTTGTGCCAGACGTTCAACGTCGAACGGATTTTCCCCATTTGATACGGAAGGGCGAATCCGAAGCCGTCAAATTCATTCGGATCGGAGGGAGTCTTCGGCGCCGAGGCGGCGGGCGGCGCGGCGCTCGAACCTTCGGGCGTCACGGGAGAGAGCGCATAATGCGTTTTTTCATACGCGGCCATAATGATCGGTTCTTTGCGCAGCGGACGCGAACCCTCGCCCTCGCGCCAAACCAACGAGTCGAAATTGATCTTGTTCTGATCGAGGAAAGAGAGAAGTTCCGAAATACGGTAGGGACCGTACCCAGTCCTTCCGTCGACGCTGTAGCACCACTCCTTCGGTTCGAGATTCGACGAGCGTCCCGTCGCATAGGTCGCGTTTCCCGACGCGGCGGCGCCGTTTGACTCCGACGCGCTATTCTCTACGGCGGCGGTCGCGAACGCGCCGGAAAACTCCGCAATCTCTCTTACCGCCTTCCAATCGAGACGATTCAACGAAAGCTCCGTCTCTTTTTGAATCTTACCCGCCGCTATCATCGCTAGCACGCGTTCCGAACTCAACGGGCCAAAGGGACGTCCCGCAACTTTGATGTAATACTGGGCCATAACGAAATCTTACCTCGTATAAGAGCGTTTATTGTCCGAGCTCTCCCCTTATCCAGAAGGAGAACGTTCTTTCTCAAAAATTTTTTTCCGCGTTCTTACGCGCCGCGTCGGCGAAGAGGCGCCGCGCTTCCTCGCGTTCTGCGGCGATCTCAGCCTCCGTCGCGTGAGGCTCCGTATTCCGCGCGCTTTGCGCGTACTCTCCAATCCCTTGCAACGCCGCAAGGAGTTTGTAACGTAAACAAAGTTGGACGACGAGAATCGCCAGAGGAGCGACTCGCGCGACATACGCCCAAATGTAATGCGAATTCATATACCCGATATAGAAGTTCGTCGCTTCGCCGAGAGAGAAGAGGAGCGCGAAAGCGCGCGCCGTCAAACCTGGAATCGCAAGCGCCCAGAATATCAGGTGAGCGGCGTAACAGAGCGTCGCGACGATCGTTAGAACGCCGACGACTCGCGCCAAACGAATCGGCGCGATCAAACGCGCTCTGTTGTCGTCAAGGAGCTCCAAGGTGGCGACTCCCGCGCGGGCGCCTCCCGCATACGCTTTGAAGAACCAAAACAGATTCCACAGAGGCACAAGATCGAGGAGCGCGATTTTTCGAGGCGAGGAGACGCGCGTCGACGCGTCGGTCGTCTGCCAGAAGTAGAAGAGGAAGAACGCGGACGCGACCTTTCCCGCCCCCCAAGCGCACGCCAGGAACGCCAACTCCAATTCGGCGTTTTTGTTCGTCGGCCATAACGCGGAGACGAACGCGGCGGCGACGCACGCGAGGAAAAATCCAAGGCGCGACGACCGCATCTTCGTCGTCACGGCGCGTCGCGCGTAAAATTCCGCGCCAGAGTCCGTCGGCGGAGGAGGCGTCAAGACGTCGCTATAATCGTCTTCCGTGTCGGTTTCGTTCATTTCGATCTTCCTCTTATCTGGGTACGCGCGCGTAGACCGGAGACCAGCGATACTGAGTCCAGTCGCGCTCTTCGTTGAGAATAGCGGTATTGGGAGTCGCGTAGTCGCCAATCTGGACGGCGTAATCTTCGTTGCCGGGGCAGATCCACAAGGTCGCCTTGTCGCTCACCGACGCCGATTTCCCGAAGACAACGTCAGCCTTCTTCTCGTCGACGTCGACGAAGCCAACCCATTGATATTCGCCCGCGATATTGGAAAGCTCCCCTTCCATAAACGCAGTCCGCGCGACCGCGACCGCTTCGGCAAGACTCGGAAGGTTTTGGAGAGCCTTTCTGGCGGCGTCTCTATTCCTCTCCATACCGTAATCTTCGACGTCGTACGAGTTGAAAGACAAATTAAGTCCCGAGATCGCCAGATCATCTTCGGCCCATTTTGCAAGCTTGTCAAAGCCGGGGAAGCCGTTCGCAGAGCGGATAATCGGCGCGAGAAGTTGCGCCTTCATGATCGGGTCAAGAACGGTTTCGTCCGAAGAATCAAGGACGCGCAAAGCGCCTTCGATCGAATCGATCCACATCTGCGGAGTCGGGTTCTTTTGACGCAACGGATCGATAAGTCGGTAAATGGCGTATTGAGGCGCTTCGGTCGCGGAGGACGCGTACGCCTTCGCGGATTCAGGGAGCTCCTTAGGAACGGAACGCTCCGGCGCGGGATAATATTCGATGTTGCGCAGCGCGATTTTCGGATTCTTCGTCGCGTAATAGTAGACTTTATTCTGCGAATCGTAAACGACGTAGGCGGTGTTTCGATATTTATCGAAGGCGCTCACGAGGCTCGAAGAAGCGCGGTCATATCCGCCGTTTCGCGCGAAATCTTTCAACGCGTCGTAGGCTTTCGACGCACTTTGCTCCTCTGGGGCGAATTTGCCGGCGCTATGGAACGCTTTCTCCGCTTTAAGATATGACTCGATATCAAACGCGGCGTCGTTGACCGACGATTTCGTCTTGGAGGACTCGTTCCATTCCTGCGCGAGCTTCGCCTTCGCGGTCGACTCGATCGCGCTTTGAAGCGCCGACGAAAGCGCCGATTTCGTCGCGTCGTCGTCCCCCTCCCCGAGCTCTTCAGGCTTATTCTTCATCTCCGTAAGGACTTTGACAAAACCTTCGACGTTTCCGACGTTTGCCGCAAGGGGCGGTTGCAGCCGACTTCTGGCTTCCGCGCGAAGGAGACGCTCTTCTTCTCCGTCAAGAACCTTATCGAGCGCCTCGCGTTGGGCGACGAGGGGCTTGGAAACGCCGAGAGATTTCTCCTCTTGAACAATGAGCAGGAGCGCGCTACGCGCCGCTTCAAAGCGACGACGCCATTCCGCCGCGTCCACGCCTTTGACGTCCGTCGCGGCCTCGACAAGCGCTTTCGCTTCGGCGAGTTTCTCCTCATAGAGCGTCGACGTCGACTCTTTTCGCTCTTTTGTTAGCCGCGCGTCGTCGCGCAATAGCTTGACGTACCCGTATTCCGTCTTTTCCTTTTCGTTGCGGAAGAGCGTCTTGAGGTCAGCCAGGACCTCCGGCGCGGGAACAGAAACGTCGTGCGAACTTTGGATATTGTCGACTAAGGCTTTGATCTTTCCGACGCGCGCTTCTTCCGCCTTTTTAACGTCCGCGACGCGTTCGAGGACTTTGGCGTACTCCGCCGCGTTTTGATAGGCGGGGTGTTCTTCGGCGTTCTGGGCGACGAGCGCCTCCACTTCGGCAAGCGCGTCCGCGTCGCCGCCTTCAAAGGCGTCGAGACGCGCCGCGATCATAGAGGCGGCCTCGCGAGCGTTGCGCGTTGCAGTCGTTTTTGAGACGACGAAGGCGACGCCCCCGACGATAAGGGCAAGGGCGGCGACAGCGGCGGCGACAAGCGCGGTCGTCTTTCGGCGACGCTGGAGTTCCTCGTTCGAAATTATCGCGACGTAGACGCTCTCAAGTTTTGACGGAATCTTCATTCCCGCGGCGTCGGCGGCTTGTTCGGCGCGATCTCGGGCCGCGCGGAGATCGTCGATCGTCGACGCGGAGTCGCCGAGCGCCGATTCAAAATCCGCGATCGCCTCGCGCGCCGCCTCGGCGTTCTCTTCCGCGCGTTCGAGATCGAGCGTCGCGCGAACCATCTCGTCGAGACGTCGACGTTCTTCCTTCGTAATATATCGCGCGGCCTGGTCAAAGTTCGTCGCGCGATACACCGCGAGACAGTCCAACACGGTTTTGACGTCCTTCGCGGCAAGCGCAGAATCCCAATGTCCCGTAAGCTGGCGCAAGACGTTGAGTTCCGTCTGCCCTTGCGCATAGGCGTTCCACTTTCGGAACGCGGCGAGGACCTCGGCGGGAACCGGAACGCGTCTCCTGGCGTTATTAATCTCGGAGTCGATCGCGGCAAAATCAAACTGGAGCGCCGTCTTCTGATCGAGAGTCTGGAAGAGCGCGACGAGTTCGTCGTTACGCGCGGTTTCGAGACGCTTTATCTGACGCGTCAAGACGTCGCGTTCTCCTAGCAAGAGTTCAAGATCGTACAGCGTCTCGAGCTGCAAGACGAAGGACGCGTTTTCCAGCGCCAACTTCCTGCGGCGCGCGAAGAGTTCCCGCGCAGCCTCAAACTCCTCTTGGAACGCTTTGAGTTCGTCGTAGGCGTCTTCGCTCAGCTCCGGGGGCGTCTCGAAGGAGAAAACGCGGCAATAGTCTTGCCACGTGTTGAAGTCGGGAGTCGTCAAGCTCTCGTAATCTTCGATCAGGCGTTCTTCGCGCATAAAGCGATC
Organism: Planctomycetaceae bacterium; assembly: GCA_004556055.1. Taxonomy (GTDB): domain Bacteria; phylum Planctomycetota; class Planctomycetia; order Pirellulales; family Thermoguttaceae; genus RUG369. The sequence goes on along the minus strand of SFIW01000003.1, from coordinate 76,592 downwards.
CGTTTCAGCGAGCTGATCGGCGCGTAAAAGTCCGATTGCGCGGCGAAAACACTTGTCGATATGGCGGAGCCGCGTCGCGTAAAGGCGCGCCGCTTCCGCGTGTTCGCTCTCGGGAATACTCTCCGAATCTTGGCAAATGCGTCTAATCTTCTCTACTAATTCGGCGTTCGTCATGGCTCTTTCGTTATTACAATCTTTTCAGAACAACTTGATTCCGATCTCTCTACCGCCCGCGCGTCGACTCGATATTCCTTAAAGTCTCGTTTGCCGCCAAAGGTTGTCGTTCCTCGGAGGTCATTTCCCGCCAAGAGCGTCGATCGCTTCGTCGGGAAAATTCATTTCCACAATCCCCTCTAAACGTCTTGCTTCGCCTCGAGTAGACTCTAGGAAAACAAAGGCAAAAACGCTCTTTGTTTCGGCTTCTTCCACGTTAGAAAATTCTTCAACCTTTTCGAAAACCGGAACGTTTCCGTCCACGCCGTTCTCGTCAAAGCGACAAGCGAATTTCATAACTTTCCCAGTCAAGCGAAACGCCGAGGCATTCTGTTCCGAATTGACGAAACAAATATAGAAGCCGTCTCTTAACTCCTCTTTATCGGAATATAGGGCGTACGCGCGATTTTCTAACTTCGTTCGGCTATCGTCGTCTTTCGTTATTTGCTCCAACAAATTCTCCCGGAAGAGCTCAGAATCAAGCGCGGGAGAAGCTATTGACGCAAGATCGTCGACCAAAACGTCAAACGGCTTGCAAAATCGATTCATTCCGATCGATTTAGGAAATACGAGCGACAACGAATCCAAAGTGAAAACAAACGCGCTTTTTCCGAACATGCGCTCTTTAACGTCGTTTATCATTTGATTCCAGCGGCTCAAAATATCGGGGTCAGTGTGTAGAAAACGGTAGTGGTCAAACCAGTCGTACCATTTGTTGGCCTTCTCAATGCGAACATCTAATTCTTTATGCTTCTTCGCGAATTCCTCGTCAGAGTACATTCCTTTGTCAAGTTCTTCTAAAAGCTTCTCCGCTTGACTAATTTCTTCAGCCTGACTCTCTTCCCTTTCGATAAGCTCCGACTTAGTGTCCCGCATCTCCTCCTTTATCGAGTCAATAGTCGCGAGACCTAACGGAAAATCACGATATTCTCCCGCTTCGTCCTCGACCCCTCCCAAGACTTGGCAGCGAATCTGTAAGCGTTCGTATTCCGTCATGAAAGAAGCCAATTCCTCACGAAACTTTTGCAATTTTTCACGAGGTTCTTGAAGTTTGTCGTTAAAAAGGGTGTAGAAACCGCTTGGTTCCTCCGAATTCGATTTATTTTTGTGTTTGTAGTCGGAGATCCATGGAATATGGTCGATGAATCCTAGCTCCTGATTGAGAGAATAGACGATAACGAAGGCGGTCGCAAGGAAGGAAAATAACACCGGTATTATCGTGGCATACGAGTCGGAAGAGCTAGACGCGGGGGCGTTCGATCTTCTTTTGGAGCGAGGGTTCATTGGGAATTCCTTTGCGTCTTCATCGCGGGAACGACGACGGTCGATTCTCTTTGGGGAGGCGGCGTCGCGGGGCCAGGAAGGGGAACCGCCGCGGCGTCAGGAACCGCCGTTTCGCAGGGGGGCGGAACGTGAATGGAGACGCGGAGCGGCGGCGTCTGAGGATTCGGCGCGGGGACTAAAGGCGTTTTAAGGGTCGGCGCGAGCTTGGAGGTAGACTTGCGAGCGATTTCAATCCAGCGGCCAATCGTCGGATTCGTCTTAAAAAAATCGATTGGCGGAAGGACTCTAAAATCGAGCAAGAGATTCCCCGCAGTCGCGCGCGCCAGCGCTTCTTCCGGAGAATCGACGACGACGCCCCGCCACAAACAATCGACGTTCCTGAGCGCGTTCGTATAATAAGTCGCAAAAGTCGCGTTCCACCGCTTGTTCGCCGGAAGGAGCGCGATCGATTCTTGAAAGAGCTTTAAGACGTCGATCGTCGGGTGAACAACGAGGGATGTGGGACGCCTTGTTTCAACCGTCGAGGCCAAGACGCCGGCCCAGCCCGGATCGCCGGCGACGGCGCTCCAGTACTCGCATGAGAGCGGACGCGCGTCCTCTTCCATCGGAATCGCGACGGGGGAAGGATAGGCGATCGGGGCTTGTCCGTTGGGCCACTGCGTTTCGAAAAGTCCCGGCTTGTAGAAGAGCTCCGCAGGGCCGCTCTCGGGAGTCTCCGCATCCCCCAGTTGTAAAAAAGAGGCGATATGATTGGTTCGACCGGAGTAGTCGGGCTGCGCGTCGGCAATTCGCGCTAAAACGCGCAAACGTCCGCGCGGAGAGTCGACGATCAGGTGAGAAAACGCGACGGGATTGAGACGAGCGCCGTCGGTCGTCTCGTAAACGCGACGATATCCGGCCAAACCTTCGAGCGCGTCAACGACGGATTTCGTCATACCGCGAGTTCCCGCGACGGTGCAAAAACCGCATGAACCGGGTATGAGTCCCTTCGGCGCGGAGGTGTATACCAACTTATTCGCCATGATCTTTCTCTTTCAACCTTTCCTGAAGAACTTAACGCGACGCGCGTCGATCAATTAATGCTTTTCTAAATCAACGCCCGAAGAGAATCCGCCGCAAATTTGCGAGGGGGGCTCAGGGATTTCGTCAAGCGTCTCGTCGTTCGCGTCCTCTTCATCAGCGCGACGATTGGCGTTCTCGCCCGCGACAAAGCGGATTGGTTCGACTTCTTCGAGAAGTTCTCGCGCCGTCGCTGCGGCGGGGGAGCCGATACGAATAAGCTTCGGCTCGAGACGCTGGATCGCGTAAAGCAGAGGCGCGTCCGCCCACGTCGGCTTCATATCCTCAACGCGGAACCCCGCGGGGGTCGGAGGAACTCCCGTCGCGCTTACGGGAACGTAGATCGGATTCGTCGCGAAATTGTCGACGGCGACGACAAACTCCGGCACGTATTTAAGGAGGATCGCGCGGGTTATGTCGCTCGCTTCCTTGATCAAGTCGCCGCGCAGATAATAATACCCGTTCTGCCGCGCGAAGGGAGACTTGGCAAGGAGTCGCCCAAGCGGATGAGAGACGATCGAGGCAAGGCTGTCGGGCCGGATACCCGCAAGGTCGCGATCGCGCGCGGTCAAGGTCTCTTCCAGACACGCCCACTCGTCCGCTTTCGAGACGACGACGACAAAGGGCTTCTCAAACCGATCGTTCGTACGCATCTGTCGCAAATTGCGAGCGCGGCGCGTCATCTCGGTAAAGACGACCTCCTGACGCACGCCCGCGTTGGGAGGGAGCGTCAAAGCGCGTCCAGGTTCAACCTTTTGAATCGCCGCGGACATTCTCCCGTCTTGAATCGGATCGTAGAGGAAAAAGATGCACGAACTCTTCGCAAGATGACGCGTAACAGGATTCGCCGCCTGGTCGTTCGAAGGCAAGTAACTTTCTCCCGCGTTGTCATAGAGACAGATCGTTCGCGCATACCCTTGTTCGTAATCTCCCTCCAAAGGATGACCTTTCGAAGGCGAAAGCAAAAAGACGTAAGGGTTGGGATAGAGGACGTTCTGCTCGTCGATATAGACGACGTCGTATTGATCACCCTGCTCCTGGGTCTTCTCGATCTTGACGTACCCGCCGTTGGCGTTGACGAATTGCGAGTCTTCATACTCGTGAATTCGCGCGTTCATTACCGGGTCGGCGTCTGTGAAAAGGGCGCGGAATTTAAGGGGCGCGTCGCGGCGCATCGTCCACGTCGACGCGGCGAGATAATAGGACTTGCCGCTCCCCGGCGCGCCGACGATCGACATGAAGTGAGTCGGTGAATCAAGAGCCGACGCGGGCAACTTCAGGTGACACGACGGACACGCGATCTCGTGACAGCGATTTCTACGCGAGTCGAGCGCGACCCCGTCGACGTCGAACTCCGAAGGGAGAAAGCGTCCCGGCTCCGCGTCGCCGAGGCGTTCGTCCCCAAGCTGCGCGGGATCGACGGAAATCCACAATGTTTCCTCCGGCTTGAAGGATCTCCAGCAGTGCGGACAAACCACTTCGCGCAAAAGTCGTCGAGGGGTGTTGTTATACTTGGCCATCTAAAATACGTTCCTCTCGCTGAGTTTAAAACTGAAAGTACGTCGCTTTGCTTGAGGGAATCGTCGGCTCTTCCACATGGTGGGCGGCCTTTGCGGCGAGCTCGGTCGCCTCTTTGAGGGATTCCCGATAGATTGTCTCTTCCTCGCTTCCACGCTCCGCGCTCGCAAACCCCGAGCATCGGAGCCAACCGATCAATTCGCTCGCCGACTCCAACGCCTCCTCGTAATCGGACTTATCGAACGCCTTTCGCATCGCCTTCATCTCTTTGTCGAGTTTCTTACGCTCTTTCGTCGTCACAGGAGACTTCGCGGACGAATTTGCGGTTGTATTCGCAGTTGAATTCGCGGACGAATTTGCGGATTTCGACGAATCGGGAGTCCCCTTAGAAGCTTCCTGCGCGGCGCCTTCGGCGGACGCTTCCTCTTGAGACGTCGCGCCTTGCGTCGATTCCGTCGTCTCGGAGGACTCCTCCGCGTCTTGCGTTTCGTCAGGCTCCTGCGTTTCGTCGGGCTCTTGCGTTTCGTCGGGCTCTTGCGTCTCTTGCGCGGGGGGAGTCGCAGTAAACGTCTCCGTGTTAGCGCAGCCTTGCATTCTCAGGAAGAGCGCGAGACAGCAGAGAATCATCGCGCATATCGCCGTCGCCAGTATTCTTATCATATCTCCTTCCTCATTGAGAGCGTGTTTCAGATCCGCCGCGGTCGACGACTGTCCCTCCCTTTTCGCCGATAATGGGGCGAATGAAGAACTTTCGTTCTTTCAGGTAATCGCGGACGATCGCGTATTCGTCGTAGGAGTCGTCCGCAATGACGATCGCGACGCGGTAACGTTCGCGATCAAAGGGGGCAAAAGTGCGGTCGAGCTCCTTCGTGACGCCGGGCGCGCGCAAATCGACGCCGCGACTTGGAATCGGTTCGATTTGCGCGGTGAAACCATCTTCTTCAACAACGTGGAAATCGTCGGGATTAAAGCATAGATCGCCCCCTTTGAGCTTTTGCCAAAGGTAGAGGCGACCATATTTCAAAATGACGGCGGCCTCCTCATAGAAGAAGTTACGGTCGCGCATCTGCGGAGGAGCGCCGCGTTGTTGCGCGCGACGTTCCGCCTCGGCGGCGTCCCTTTCGGCTTCGGCGAGAACGTTCTGAGCGGAATCTTGCGCCATCTTCGCTTCGCGTTTCTCGGCGTCGAGTTCAAGAGCGAGACGTTCGATTTGCGTCGTCTCGCGCAACTTCCGCGCGTTATCCGCGACGAGCTCGTCAATCTGCCGCAAAACGTCGATCTCCTGACGCCGCGCGTCTGCCACGTCGGCAAGTCCGAGAGAATCGACCATCTTCCCCGCGCGCTCCGCGCGTTCCTCGAACTCGCGATTCTCCTCGCGAAGCGTCTCTAACTCGATTTCGAGCTCCTCGAACGCCGCCGCGCTCATCCGCTCCTGAGAGATCGCTTCAGACTCCGAATTCTCGACGGAGTCGCGCATCGCCACGACGACGAAGAGCATTATGAAGAGGAATCCCCCGAACATATTGCAAATCGTGTCGAGGAAAAGTTCCAAGCTATCTTGCGCGTTGCGACGTCGTCTCATGGCGTTGCCTCCTGTTGGAAGACGAGAGGCGTTTTCTCGCCGATGAGATCGATTCCGTAGCGAATATTTTCGTTGTCGAACTCCGATTTGACAAAGGAAAAGTCTTTCACGCCGCTAGGACGCGCGATGAGAACGAAATATTCGGTTTTGGGTCGTTTCTCCGCCCACGTGGTAAAGGAAAAGGGAGAATCGAAGACCTTCGCGTCCGCTTCGTTCGCCGACGAACGCGCGACTATCTTGCCTTTCATAATTTCGATAAACCACGGTTTTTCCTCGACGTCGGAGGGAAAGACGTACGTCGTCTCCGTCCCCGAGTAGACGCTTTCGAACGCGGCGTTCTTCATCGCCTCGGTCTCTTTGCGCATCGCGTCGATCTCTTTGCGTTCCTCCTCGAATTGCGCGGCTTTGCTCTGCGCCTCGGCGAGACGCGCGTCGAGCTCCGCCGCGACGGCGCGTTCTTTCTCAAGACGCTCTCGCGCCTCCGCGACGCGCTCCTGCGCTTCGGAAATGTCCATGCCCAGAAGTTCCGATTTATCCGCAAAGCATTCGTCCCACTTCCGTTCCGACTCCTCAAGCTTCGCTCGTAACTCCTCGACCTCTCGACGCGTCTCCTCGACGCGCTCCTGCGCGACGTACGCCGTCTGCGTCTCTTCCGCCGCCTGCCGCGTCAAATTTAACGCAAGGAGAAGCGTCACGAGGACGACAACCCCGCAAACGGACGTGATCGCGTCCTGAAACGCAAAGAGGGAAAATGGCGCTCCCTCTTTTTTACGCATCGTCGCGATCCTCTTCCTCGGCGTTCGAAATTCCTTCCATCCGCTCGCGCACGCGCAACTTCAGCACGACGTTTGCCGTGCAATATTCCGAACACGCGTCGAGAAGTTCCTCTTCCGATTTGCGCACGAAGGTCGTGAGGAGCTGGAGCGCAAGAGCGACGGCGAGAGCGACTAGGGTCGTTTCAAACGCGGTCGACAAACCGGCGGTGACGTCCTTCAGCGCGGGGGTGAGTTCGGAGACGTCGGAGCTTGCGGTCAAGACGCCCGCAAAGCGACCGATCGCCGCCGAAAGACCGATAACGGTTCCAATAAACCCGAGGATCGGGATCGCCCAGAGGAACCCCGAAAGGAGAGAGAACGTCGTTTCCGAGACGTTCTCGTCCTGCTCCGCTTGCGAGCGAAAGAAGGCGTCGACGTCGGAGACCTTTCCGAAGTTGCGCAGACTCGCTAGAGTGCGCACGACGCGACGATAGACGAGAAAGTCCTTCGGCGTTTCGGCGATGCGCACGATCTTATCGGCGACGTCGTCGACCGTCTCGACGGTCAGCGTGAAATCGGGGTCGTCGGGAAGGATCGAACGCGAGAGCGCCGCCCTCTGGAGGCGGATTTTGCTCGACTTAATCATGAGGATCATCAAGCTCCAGAACCCGAGGAGAACGACCGCGTACGGAGTCCATCCGCGTTCCGTGAACATTCTTTTAAACGCCGAATCGGGAAGAAGGAGAAGGACGACGTAAAACGCCGCCGTCGCCAAAACTCCCAAAAAGCAGGACGACGCCGCGCCAACCTTGGTGTACCTTCCCCCTTTGAAGCCCAATCGACGTTCAAAATCGTCGCGTCCCCACGACAAAATCTTCTCCGCTTTACGCGCCATAACTACCGCCTTTTTTCACTAAATACTTGCAATTTCGACATTATACCAGACGCAAGCGCGCGTCGCTAGACGCGCTCAATCTTCGACGACGACCTGCTCGCCCTGCTCGAAGCCGCCGCTATTTCCCGCCGCTATATTCCACGCCAAACCGTTCTTCTCAAAAACGCACGACTCAATCTTCAGACTTCCGCCCGCGAGAACGCGAAGTCCCGTCTTATTCCCCGAGAAGATCGAGCGAGTCGCTTCCGCTTTTCCCTCCGAAATCGACGTCAGTCCGACGAGATTTCCGCCGTAAAATTCGCACAGGTCAAAGCGTCCGATCCCGTCGCGATCGACGAGCGCGGCGTTCTCGACCGCCCCCGTGAAGAAGCAGCGTTCGAATCGCGCCGTTCCTCCTTTGCAAAGCGCCAGCGTCTCCGGCGTCGTCGGAGTCTTCGAACCGTGAAAAGCGCAATTAATAAACCGCGCTTTTCCGCCGTCGGTTACGCTCGCCAAAGGGCGATAAAGCTTGACCATTCCTTTCGATCTCTTCTCTGCGTCGTATTCAAAACCGACCCCGTAAAAGACGGCGTTGGAGTCCGCCCCGGTAACCCAAAGGGATTCGTTCTCGCCAAGCGCGAATAGGACGTCGTCGGGATTTCCCGTCTCGCCGACGATAAGAACGCGTTTTTCGACCGCAGCGCCGGGACAAATCTGCGCGGCGGAGCTCCCCAGCGTCAGGTTCTTTCCTTGACGCACGAGGATCGTTCCGCCGTCGGGGCATTTCTCGAGCGCCTCGGCAAGAGACGCCGCGTCGTCGGGGATCGCGACGTCGGGAACGCGCGATCCCTGCGGATTCTTCGGCAACTCCGCCGTCGAGACGATCGAATCCCACGCCTCCTTCGCGCCGATCTGCTTCGGCGCTTCCTCTACCTTCTCTTCCTTCTTATCCTTCGTCGTCGTCAACGTTCCGAGAGGTTTCTTAACGCCTTTGTACATCTCTTCCGGCGAAAACTTCGCTAGAATTTTTCCCGAATATCCGTCGTAAACCCAAAACTCAACGTCTTTACCTACGAGCTCATGGACGACTTGGGCATAGGGACGTCTATACTCATATCTCCCGATCTGCGCGTTCCCTATAACGTCCAAAGAAAAAACGCAGAGGACGCGAACGCAGTCCCTATAATAATCGAACTTTTCTCTAGAAACGTCTGATATGAGCCAGACGCCGTTGCTTTGAGGCTCTGTTTTTTTATCGAAAAGATAATCGACGACAAGTCCAATTTCATATTTGACTTTGTTGCCCATGCCCTCGGTAACAAGGGGCAAATACGGGGTATTGGGAAATTCAAACCCCAGCGGATTGAAGCCGTTCGTTCTGTCGTGTTTTTCAGGGTTAAAAAGGCGTTCTTTCGCAATATCCAGAGCGACGACCATCACCTTCTCTTCTTCCCGGTAGGAACATTTAATTTCATCGCAAAAGGACGAAAACCAAGAATCTCCATCATTGGGAAGGACGAAAGCAAAACGCGATTTGAAACGAAGGCCTTGGAAAATCTCCGCGTTTAGCACATTTTTCTGACGCGCCTCAATCGCGCTCCGATACGACGCAACCTTTGAAAACTTCGCAGGATCCGGAAAATAGAATTTGGGGTTCGCTTGAATGGCTTTGTCCAACAAGAGAAGAGAATGGCCATGGTACTCGGGATCGATTTTTTCAACGGTATCGTCAAAGGGCTCAAAGCTCCAAAAATCGGCGTCCAACAGTTCGTCGCCCCCAAAATTCTCGTCCTCGCCTCGGGAAGGAGTTGCGTAAAAAAGAACAAAAACCAGGAGAAGGAGGACGTAAACGTAACGACCAAAAGAAAAACCATTCATTTCGCTAACATCTACCTAGTGAAAGAGTAATCTTAGTAAAATATTGCCTTCATTTTATAAAGAACCCGCGATGAATCAAGAGCGATGACGCCGACGATGGGACAGAGCGTTTCCGATCTAGATTTAATGTAAAGAGTCAAATAAAACGCTCATAATCCGTAAATATAGGGAGCCGCGCGACTTTTTCGCGACAAAAGCCGCGCCCCTAATTTATTGAAAAAAGGCGTTAATTCGCGCCGATCGAACGTCGAGGGGTCTCCTTCCCGACGGCGCCGCGTTTGACGGAGGAGACGTCGTGCGGGTGCGGATTCTCCTGAAGCGTCTCCGCAAGGTCGAATTTACCGTAGATCACCCCCGTCTCAGAGTTGTAGACCCAGAATTCCGCCTTGCGCGAATAGAGGGCGTAGTTGCCGTTTGACGCGAGGAGCCCCGATTCCTCGGGTGAGCGATAGTCGACGTTGAGAACGCAGAGGACGGCGACTTTATCTTTGATCTTATCGAATTCGTCGCGTCGCACGCCGCGTATCTTCCAGCAATAGGCGTCGGAATTCGCCCATTTAAAATCTTCTTCGAAGGGAGACTCCAAAGCGAGCCCTTTCGCGCCTTCCCCTAACAGGAGGGGCGCGACTTTCGTGCCGTCAAAGAAGGAGACGGAATAATGGGAGAGATTCTTCTTCACGCTCATCTCCTTCGGCGCGGGGAGGTATGAGACGGTCACGTAATCGCACGCGCCGCCGAAGAAGGGAACGCCCTTCGCGACGCTCGCCTTATTCGGAATCACGAACGCTAACTTAGCCGTTGGGGCAATCGTTCCAAAGAGAGGTTCTCCCGGCTCTCTCTCGCGCGCGAGTTCCGCGCAGATTCGGTCAAAATTATGACCTTTAAACCCTTCTGGAATACGATTTAGAGTAACGTCAAAAGGCGCGACGAGCCACCCTCCGCCGTCGATCTCCGCTCTTCCATACGAAGGCGACGAGGGGGTCGTCTGCCCGCGCCGACGCCCCTTTGCGCCGTCGGTAGACGCGCTGGGAGACGTCGGTTTCGTTTCATTATTAGGCTCGGCGTCGGAATCCGTTTCAGATTCGCCTTCAGAATCGGTTTCGTTGGAATCGACGGGGAACAACTCACTGGAACCAGAATTGTCGAAATCGACCGGTTCCGTTTCTTCATTTCCAAGTCCGTCTTCAACGGGCTCGGCGTCGGCAGGCTCGATCGAATCGGCAGCGTTAGCGGAGGAATCGCCCGTCTCAGAGGCGACGACGGCAGGTTCTGTCGGGTCGGTAGAGCTCGCGGAGGAATCGTCCGCCTCGGGCTCGACGACGGTTGATTCCGTAGGGACGGCGGAGCTGGCGAAGGGATCGTCCGCCTCTGGGTCAAACGCGGGGACGTCGGGAGCCGCTTCGGTCGGTACGGACTCCGTTGGGGCGGGCGCGTCGGTTCCAGCCTCCGCGACAGGCGTCGCGTTTGATTTCGGCGCGGGCTCCTTGCGCAATTCCTTCGCGACGAAGAAGAGAGTCAGGACAAGAACGAGCGCGACGAGAGAGCCCGCGACGATCATTTCAGGCGACGCGAAGCTCTTTTCCGGAACGAAAAAGTATTCGCTTCGTTTTTTGAGTTGCGGGATAAAATCGCGCGCTTTTAAACCGGTTGGAATAAACGTCTCCAACTCGACGGCATATTTTTTGACGTGCGGATTCTCTTTAAGCATTTTTCTTAGGTCGTTGGGGGTAACCTCGATGCGATCGCCGGAGGGGAGGACAAGAAAAATCGTCGGAATTTCGCCTTCTTCAAGATAGTCGACGCGCGGCGCCGCCCTCCTTTGGCGTTGCGACGCGTCGCGGTTTGCACGAGACGGCGTGGCGTCAGGAAGCTCTTCGCTCCGATCGGGAACCGAAACGAAACCGGTATGACGTCCCCGCGAAGTTTTTCCATCGTCGAAAGGAGACGAAGATCTGTCGTTTTGGAAGGGGGAATTATCTAAGGTCATAACGTAGTCCTCCAACGTCAATATGCGATTTCTGTAGAAACGCGCAAAGCGTCTATGGTTATTATCAAGTATGTAAAAATCGCGTCAATCGTGGCGCCCATGTCGCGGTTATCTCAACGCGACGCGTCGGGACGGGGTTTCGACGTCGCGGCTTTCCTTGAATCGCGACTCCTTCTCGTGTAGAATTGGAAGAGATTAGAGCAAGTTCGGAGGGAGTCATGGAGTATAATAGGCGAGTTATAGAAATTCTAAACGTCGTATATCACACGCTTAGATTTCGTTACCAATATGGCGTTTCGTCATGGAACGACGAGCTGAACGCCTTTTTTGACGCGTGTCGCGACGAAGCCAAAAATCGCGGATACGACGTCGACGCCTTCTTTGAGGGGATGGGATTAAGGGAAATTAAAACCTTTCTCAGCGTCATCGGGGTCTGGTGCGGCGGCTCTTTTTACCCTTTTCATTCCTATACGCCTTTAACGACGGCGCTCATGTTTAAGGCTCAGAAGGATCCCGAACACGAGAAAGCCTTCGGCTCCTTGCTCTACGGAGGTTCGCTCCTCGGCAACTGCCTCTTTTTCGAATGCGAGTTTTTTAGACAGCAGGTTTGCATCTATCGCAATATCTTTGACGCTCGTCACAAATATATGCCGTCGCTTCTGGAAGAAGCCGCGTCGCTTAAAAATCGCTCAGAGGAAAAACGAACGATCTCCCGCGCTTTCCAATTTCGTCTCGGAAACGTCCTCCTGAGCTCCATTGAAGCTCCGCCGCCGGTTCTGATCGAAATTTCGCTACGACGTAGGGCGATCGCCGCTCATATGGAGGAAATCACCCTAAATCCCTCCGCTACGCTATTCGCTCCGATTCCTTTTGAAACGCTCCTTACTAGGCTCTACATTCCCGCCAAGCTTGCGCGTATCGTTCTAAACCATCCTAATTCGCATTTCATACGATACGAGCGCGACTGCTACGCCCCGACGAACTTACGAGGAGAGCCTCTCTTCCCAACGAAAGAGGTTCCGCAAGAACCGAAAAGCTTCGAGCCCGAACCTGGCGACAAAGACTGGGACAAATGGGCCTACAACTTTTCAGACCATTATCCAGGAGGAAAACAAGCGTTCCGCACGACGGTCTTCCAAATTGTCGACAGACTCGACTCAACGCCCCCAAACATCCTTTTTGGAAAAGCCTCCCCTACCGACGGTATTTCAACGTCCCTCGACAAGTTAATCAATTCGTTTACCTTACACCTTTTCGGCTCGCCGCTAAAATACGACAATCTTCCTGAAGACGCCGAATTGGATTTAGATCTTTTAAAAGACGCATACAAAGACTCCGACCACTTGTTCGCGACACATCAGTACTATTGGCTCTCGGAGGAAAAGAACCACATTCCTCAACCCAAATTCGACTTTTCCCCCGTTCTAGACATGACGAACCCCCGAGAAATTCCCGACCAATTAGTTCAGTCCATCACCAATCCGAGAGTTCGCTTCTTACCTAACAACCCCTATAAGAATCTCGAAGCGCCAATGTTATTCTATAGAAGCAAGTTAAAGTTTCACTACTGTGAAAATGAATTATGGTACGACTGGCCTAGACTTAGCATAAGGCTTGAACTCCATAGGGAATTCGATCCGACCCTTTCGTCTTTTCAATGCAAGGAAAGGGAAGGCGTAATGACCTTCAATGGAGAGCCGATCAAACGCAGATTCTTTCTCATGCCTGTGGAATTCCATTTGACTACCGCGCGTCAAAGGTCCCGAGATTATACGATGGCTGTACGAAAAGAGCCCGCTTTCAACGCCGAGACGACCATAGAGGAAATCAATATGGACTCCGCCGTCCCCGAAATAACCGACGCTTCCGGCATTTCAATAAAAGGAGTCCCTCTCGACTCCGTCCGCATCTCCCAAGCGCGCGGCAAAAACACAAAGGATAAACACGTTTTCGTAGATTGCGAAATTACAAACCCCGTTGAGGCAGAAATGTCTGAAGAAACTGAAGAACCAACCGAGATCGAAGAACTTCCCGTCGGCGTCAAAGAGCTTGGAGAGTTCCTGCGACGCCTCTTCGACCAGTCGTATGTCGTTCTCTATTACTCAAAACTCTTGGAACGTCGTCCCGATCTTTTCCGTCCCTTTGGCGCGACGACATTGCAGGGAATCCGCGACGCTATTCGTCAGGTGGCGCAGACCGTCTTTCCGGAACTGCGCGCGGGGGATCAATTCGTGGTTCTCGAAACCGACGCCGGGTTGGAAGACTTTGAGCTTCTCTGCTTCCAGATCGTTCTGCGCTGGGGGAACGCACGCGCGACGACGCCCGACGAACTCGCGAAAGACCTCTACATTCCGTTGAGCATTATCAAAAGGACGCTTAGCGCGGGCTCCGAATTCACGCAGGTAGGCTCGAAAAAATACGCGTGTCAGCAGGCTGCGCATGAATCGCGCAAACTTCAGGCGCAAGAGAGTCGCAAGCGTTTTGCGGAAAAACAACTCGCCAAACGCGTCGACGAACTGATCGACAAAAACCATCTTCTGGCGTATTACGATAAAATTCTGGAAACAACCCCTTGGCTTAAAGTATGCGGGGTTCGCGACGTTACAACGCTCAAAAGTATGCTGGCGGAAATTCCCAAGGAGCGCGAAGACGGAGAAAAGCCGCGCGAACTGACGCTTCATGACGACTATGTCGATCTCGTCAAGTTCAACGGCGAGACGTTGGAAGAAAAGACTCGTCGCGCTTTGCACGCGCGTTGGGCGTGGCTCCCATTCAATAAGAAGGAGCTTGCGTCTCTCAACGCGCACATCAACGAATATTGCGAAGAATGCGCCCATCTCCCGGAAGCGTCCGTCAAAAGGATGGCGTCCTCCGTCGTCATTTCCAGATTAACAATGAAATCGATCTTGAAGCAGCGGCTTTCGACCCTCCGCAGTCGACTCTTGCTTCCTCCGGAGCTTGTTGGGGACACGATTCGCAACGCGCCAAAGCTCTTTCAATTCGACGAAACGACGCAACTCTTCACGCTTCTCAACGAAAAGGGAGAGCCAGCGACCCATCTCGACGCGTTGAGGATCATCTTCCTAGGCTACGACGAATCTTTGACTCAAGAAAGCGCGAACGCGTCGGCGGAAGAAGTCGAATCGCAAGGCGCTCCGGGTCAAGAAACGCCCGTCGCAGCCGCGACTGAAACGGAGACTGAAACGGAGACCGAAACGGAGACTGAAACGGAGACTGAAACGGAGACTGAAACGGAGACCGAAACGGAGACTGAAACGGCGACCGAAACGGCGACTGAAACGGAGACTGAAACGGAGACTGAAACGGCGACTGAAACGGCGACTGAAACGGCGACCGAAACGGCGACCGAAACGGCGACCGAAACAGCGAAGAGTGAAAACTCGGAATCCAAGAATCCCGCCGCCCCTCAAGACGCGGCTACGCGGGAACCGGCTCGGGAAGAGAACGTCGCGAACGAATCGGAAAGGGACGAGACTCAAGACGCGCCTACGCAAGAGCTCGCAACGGAGACGATCGACGCGATCCCCGAGAAGGACGTTCCGAGCGACGAGTCTGAACAAGAGTCCGAGGAAGAGAAGGTCGTCGCGAACGCGCCGAAAGAAACGCCGCGCGAACGCCTCGTCAACACGGTGAACGCGATCCTAAAATCAGGAGCGAACATCGTCTATTATTCGACCCTCTTAGAACGCGATCCTAAACTGCAAGACGCGTACCGCGACGCAAGCGTCCTTCGCGACGAACTTGAAGAAGCGTTGCCGAAAAATGAATACGGGGCCAATTTCTTCGAACCCGCCAAATCTCCCGGAACGGAAGACGACAAGATCCTCGCCGAACTCCTCACGCGATGGGGATCGATCGACCGCTTGAAATTCGACAAGCTCGCAAGGGGGTTTTGCATCCCTGCGGCCCTTCTCGAACGCGTTCTCAAGGACAAGTCGCAATTTTTCGAATTCTGCGGAAAGGCGCGTTACGCGATCAAGACGGAAGGACGCGAAGAAGGACGACGCCTTCAGGAGAAAGTCGACGAGTTGCAAGAACGCCTTCGTCGCGAGGTTGGCGAACTTCTCGACGTCGAAGAAAACATCGTCTTCTACTCGACGTATTTCCAACGCAACGCAGATTGGTTGCAAGAGATCAAAATCGACTCGGAGATCGCGCTACGTTCTCGGCTCGCCCGTGAACTTCCCGAGCGCGTCTTCTATCTGCTCTACTGCGAAGGAGTGGAATCGACGCTCCGTTTCCGTGAAAAAGTCGAACGGTCGATCGCCGCAGCTTGGGGTAAAGAACCAATGCTCACGATCGACGAAATCGCCTCACGCGTCTACATTCCGCGCGAGTACGTACAAAAAACGCTCGAATCGTCCTTAGACTTCATTTTCTGCGGACGCGACATATATCGTCGCGCATGATTCGACGTCCGCGCCTAAAATGAAAAAAGCTCCGGTCGCAGGGGACGACTGGAGCTTTTCCATTTTAGGAAAGGAGCGCGTTAGTAGTTGTAACCGACGCCCGCGACGACGCCGTGCGCAAGGAAATCCGTTTTCTTTCCGGCGACGAGACCGGAGTTGTACCATCCGTTGAATTCGTAGCCCGCGCGCGCTTCAAACCCGTTCGTTTTCCACGACAAACCTAAGCTCGCGTCGACCGAAGGCGTCAGGTACGTTTTCGTCGTTTCATCGAGGACGACCATCCCTTCTCCGTCGTACGTCGTCGACTTGACGCGACCGGCGGCGAGAGCGCCTGCGCCTTTTCCGTAGACGCCGAGCCCGTAGCCAAGCTCAATGCGCGTTTCGAGTCCAATGCGAACTCCGTACGCGTTGAGGCGCGATCGGGAGAAGGAACCGCTCCAGATTGATTCGCTTGCCGCAGTTCCTTCGGACCATAAGAGCGCTTCGTCGTCAGCGTCGTAGTCGACGCCGTCCATGACCGCCAATTCGCCAAGAAGATCGGAATCTGTCCCCGCATGGAAGCGGTTCGCTCCGTAGGAGTATTCTTCGTTGAGTTGAGTCCATCTGAAGCCGCCAAAGACGCGCGCATCCAAGGTTCCTAACTTCGTCCATCGACCGATTTCAAGATCGATCGCCTGCAAATCGGTCTTCAACTTCCCTTCGACGTCGACGACGTCCAAACCGTCGACGCCTTTCATTCCTTCGGCAAACAGATCCGGAGTCGCGAACGCTTCGTCTCCTTCGTTAAACCACGTAAAGGTTCCGATAAAATCCCATCCTGTCAGGGAGCGGAAACCGACGCGACCGCGCAAACCGCTTCCTTCGCTCTGGAGATCGGTTCCCGAATCGGCGCCGAGGACTCCAGCGTCGGAAACAAACGCCTTATCGGAATCAGTCGTCCAGTAAAGCCATTCAGCGCCGCCGATGAGACCGGCGTTTTTCGGCGCGATAGGAGCGGCGTTCAATCCCCAAAGACTCGATTCAGGGACTCCGTAGCCAGAGTCGGCGTAGACCTGAGTTGGGCGCGGAACAAAGCGACTTGGAACGCCCGAAGTTCGCGGGAGCGCCGGAAAAACAGGGCGCGATAGTTCGGGGGCGGCATAGGGTTGTGGAGTCGCGTTGGCGCCCGCTAAGACGGAAGGCGCGACGGAAACATAGGCCGAACGCGAACGCTGACGCAAGGCAAACGGCGTCGCGAACTGATAGACGGGTCCGTACGTCGGCGCCGGATTGACGTTTTTCGCCTTTTGCGCGGGCTTCGATTCGGGAACCGCGGCGGGTGACGACGCGGCTTCCGGCGCGGGCTCTGAATCGAGCGCGGGGGCGAGGGACGGCGCGGCTTCCGGCGCGGGCTCGGCTTCGAGCGCGGGGGCGAGGGACGGCGCGGCTTCCGGCGCAGGCTCGGGTTCGAGCGCGGGGGCGGAAGTCGGCGCGGCTTCCGGCGCGGGCTCAGGTTCGAGCGCGGGGGCAAGGGACGGCGCGGCTTCCGGCGCGGGCTCGGGTTCAATCGCGGGAGTTAGGTCGACGAGGGGTTCAGGGTCGTCGTCGAGAAGCGCGTTGCTTTGGGGGACGAAATTCGGCTCGACAAAGGTGGCGCTGGGGGCGCTTTCGCCGGTATCTACAGGGGCGTCGGTTTCTTCGAGAGGTTCTGCGTCGAGTTCTGCGTTCGACAATTCCGGGCGCAATTCTTCGAGAACGCTCTGAGAGAAATCGGAGTCGTATTCGTCTGATTCGACGGTAGGGACGCCGTCGTCCGTTCCGGTCTCAAGAGCGTCGGCGTCTGGGCGCGTCGTCTGCGGAACGGTTGGAATTTGAGGCATGAAGGTAGTCGTTAAGGGCTGAGCAGGGGCCTCTTCTAAAGCCTCGGGGAATGGCGCGACGCCTGGTACGGAGGAGTCGAGATCGTCGACGATAGCGTCGACTTTACGATTCGAGGTCGCGACGGGAGGTCTTGAGACGCCGAAGGTCTGAGCGGCGGGGCGCGGAACGCTTTGCAACGCAGGGACGTCCGTCTGTTCGGCGGCGACCGCCGGAACAGTAGCGCTCGGCGCGTACTGTTGGAATCGAGGATTTGGAACGGTTTGTTTCGGGGCCGATTGAATCGGACGATTGAGGACGCCAAGGGTGTCGGGAACGTCGATCTTTCTAGCCGGACGTCGATTTTTTGCTTCTTTGGCGCGTCGCTGCGATTCTTCGAGAATCTCGAGCGCTCTTTGTTTCTGCGCGTCCATATCGACGGGCGCGACGTCTTCGGCGACGCTCGTTTCGGTAAGAGAGCGTTCGTACGACTCGACGCGCGCAGGTTCGTCCGCTACGCCGACGGAAGGCGCGACAAAGACGGGACCGACCGTTCTATACGCAGGGCCGGAGCGTAAGGCGTTCGTCGTTCCGACGCCGTTGGCGAGATTTGACGCGGCGCTTTGGGCGTTCGCGTCGACGGACACGCCGAGAGCGACGGCGAGCACAGTCGCGCCGAGCGTCGTAAAATGTAACCGTTTCATGATGATCCCCTGATATCAAACGCCAGCGTCAAGCGTCGTCGCGACGCGCTGGCGAAACTCGCACATGTCGACTTCATGCGCAACCGCAAAGTCCGACACAAAGATTAAACCTGTTAGTTTTGATAGAATCGTCATATCTTATCAAACTGTTTTAATCTTTTTGACGAAAATCTTCCATTTTTCTTCAATATCCGTCAATAAAGAGCCGAACCAAGCGAGCGAGCCTCCACTCTCCCCCTATATTGCGCAAAATAACGTCCCAAAAGAAGACGGATCGAGACTCTATTATTAAAAAAGGGGGGAAAACTTGCATCTGAGTCGCGTTTTGATAGAATGAGGTGAACGCGCGCGGTTATCGACGCGCTCACATAGATTCAACCCTTGGAGCATTGGTATGCGTATTGAACGTATTGACGGTTATCTCGTGCGAATCCCGCTTAAAAAAGAAGTCCGTTTCGCCGACGCGCCCGCAACATTTTGCGAGTCCGTCGTTTTGAGACTCGAAGGCGAAGGGGCGGTCGGCTGGTCCGAAGTGAATCCCGGCGGCGCTCCGCTTCTGACGTCGGAATGGTCAGGTTCCGCGTATCTTACGCTTCGCGACTGCGTCGCTCCTAAAGTTGCGGAACTTGGTTCAGTCTCAACGGTCGAAACTCTCGAAGAAGCGTTCGCGTCCTTCAAGGGAAACAATCACGCCAAGGCGGCTATTGAACTAGCGTGGCAAGATCTTTCCGCCAAACTACAGAACAAGCCCCTCTGGAAGGCGCTCGGCGGAGAAAAGAAGCCCATCAAACTCGGCCTGATCTTCGATCGTTCCGTCGAACGTGAAACCTTCTTTACCGAACTTGCGCGCGCCGTCGACGATCAATTCGGACGCATCACCCTCAAAATGAGACCGGGGTGGGACGTTCAAGTCCTCAATTTCGCGCGAATCGACTCGCCCGCTTGGGTCCAGCTCCAAGTCGATATTGAAGGGGGCCTCGACTTCGACAAGCACTCCGACACGCTTTATCGCATGGACGACTTCTTCCTCAACTTCGTCGAACAGCCGTTCAATCCGCGCGACTTTGTCGTCCACGCCATGCTCAAAGACAATCTCCGTACCCCGATCTGCCTCGACGAATCGATCGAATCTATCGAAGACGCCAGAATCGCCCTCGACCTTGAAGCGTGTATGTTCATCTGCCTCAAGGCAGGTCGCGTCGGCGGACTCTCCAACGCGCTGAGTATCGCGAAACTCGCGAAGAACAACGACGTTCAATGCTACTCCGGCTTCGAACTAGGAACCTCCCTCTCGTGGCGTTACGCCCTCGCGCTAGCTTCCGCAGGCGGATTTACACTCCCGACCGACTACGCGCGTTTCTCCGAGCTCTTTGACTACGATCTCGTCGATCCGATCGCCCCCGTCCTCGTCGAAGAACCCGGCGACGAAGAGAAGAAACGTCCGCCGCGATCCTTCAAGTACGCCGAACTTTGGGACGAGCCGGGGATCGGCGCCGAACCGGATCTCGAAAAGATGAAGCCCTATATTCTCGACAGATTCACCCTTTCGCGCTGATAAAAACGCAAGCCCTTGAGCGATCGCCCAAGGGCTCTTTTATTTCTTATTTCAATCCGCCTCTAAGGGATCGTCGGCGAAGCGCTCCTTTCGATCACGCCAAATTCCAACGCCGACGCAGAATCCACTCGATCGTCGCCAGCAGAACAAACGCGGCAAAGACAGGCCAGACGTCGTAGAGAGACGTCTTTTTTTCATGGTAGTCGACGATCGTTTCTCGTTTTTCCGCAAGTTTGAGGAAGTACTCGT
The DNA here is from genome assembly GCA_004556055.1 of Planctomycetaceae bacterium. Taxonomy (GTDB): domain Bacteria; phylum Planctomycetota; class Planctomycetia; order Pirellulales; family Thermoguttaceae; genus RUG369. Next base: position 56,668 of record SFIW01000003.1, on the reverse strand, counting down.
CGAGCGCGTCTGGGGTCAAGACGCACCCTTCGGTCGTCGCGGCGAGGTTCGCCAACGAATCGGGATCCGCGCCGGGGTCTTCAAGTTCCAAATTTCTATCCCGAACGAGGAATCGCGCACGCGCCGTCTGCAAAACCGCGCCCGAAGAAGAGAGGAGCGACGCCTCAATCTGATAATCGCCGACGTCCGATCCCCCGGCGGCCTCTCCATGCCATGTCTCTTCCATACGCGTCAAATCCGCGTCGCGGCGCGCGCCGTCGGGGTCGACGATCTGCGCGACGACCGTCGTCCCTTCGAGGGTCTCCCCTTCTTTAGGACGATACGAGATATCGAAGGAAGGACGCTCGCCGGGGGCAAGACGCGTCGACTCCATTTCGATCGCGAGCTCCCCTTCGAGAAGTTCGTCGGTCTTCGCCGTCCATAATATCAGCTGTCGCCAGAATTTCGAGTGTTCCGCTTCGTGCCCGCGCATCCGCCAACGCCACGTCGAATCGGTCGCGACGATCGCCACGCGGCCAAGTCCGTAGCGCCCGACGACAAGAAGGGGAACCTCTTCTCCCTTCGCGTCGACGGGGATCGCCCTCAGAAGCGTCGCGGCGCCGCGTTTAACGCGGCCAAGGCGGTAGACGCTCGACAGGGGCGGGAGCGCGCGCCATGCCTCCAGGTTCTTCTGACGATCGACGTTGAGGGAGATGGCGAACGCGTCCCGAGAATCGAGCGCCTCTGGCGTCGGCGTCGCTAGATAATCTCTGAAATAACGCCGCTTCTCTTCCCCCCCGCTCTCATAATGCGAGAGGTCGACGTCCAAAGGAACGCGGTCGCTCGAGAAGATCTCCACGGGGAAAACGTCCGCGAGAGGCGTCTCCGCATATCCGCCCAATCCAAGGGCGCGTTCTCCCACGACGACGACAAGACCCGCGCCTTCTTCGACGCGCTTGGAGAGCTCCGCCAACTCCTCGGGCTGAAAGGTCGTAGAATCGGCGTCTCCAAGGATGTAGGTCGCATATTTTCCCTCTTTGAAGAAGGCGGTTCCGAGAGATTTGCGCGATTTCGTGAGGATTTCAACGAGTTGCGCTTCTGTCTTTTCGGGAAATTTCGTCACAAGGGACGAGACGGGAGGACGCCAATACTGCACGAGGACGTCGGAGGAAGCGTCGAGCGCGGCGCGAAGGTATTTCTGCTCGTAGCGCCGCGTTCCTTCTACGTAGAGGGTTCTAACGCCCCCGTCGATCGCCTGGACGAAGGCGCTCATTTCATTGTTGGAGTCGAGGAGTTCCCCCTGAATGACCGGGGACGAGACGCGGAGCTTCCATTCGCCGGGGGTCGCGGGCTTGCAGAGTAAGCGCCACGGTATCGTCGCGTCGTCGGAAGAAGGGACGAGAGTCGTTTGCGCGACGACGGTCATGACGCCGGGCTGGGTTTCGAGTTCAAGGGCGAGCGGAATTTCGCGTTCTTTGAGTCCAATGGCGCGTAGCCGTCCTGAAACGGCGAGTTCGTTTCCGATAAAGACGCGGTCGTTCGCTCTGAGTTCGGCGACGGAGACGTCGAGGGCGCCTTTCGAGGAGTCGGTTCCGCCGATAGGCAAGACGTCGACGCGTCGTTCGGCCCCGCGAAGGCGCAGCGCCGCTTCTTGCGGGGTAGGCTCGGAGAGATCGGCGACGCGCTGCGCGCCGTCGGAAAGGACGAGTACGCTCAAGAGTCTCTTGCCGGCGTTGCGTCGCGCGACGTCTTCGAGCGCCGCGCCGAGTCGAGTTTCGCGTTCCGTCGGGGCGTCGGGAAACTCAACGACGCCGTCGTTTACGCCAAGTTCGACAGTCGACTCGCCAAAGCCGTAATAGAGCGTTTCGACATTCTCCCCTAGTTTTTTCAACGAGTCGCGCGACTTCTCCACGATCGCGCGCATCGATTCGTAACGCGTCGATCCGTCGGAGTCGGGGATCGTCATACTCTCGGACAAGTCGCAGAGGATCGCCGTCGCGACGGGTAGCTCTTCCTTTTCGATCCGAATCATCTCGGGGCGCGTCAATAGGATCGCGACGATCGGGGTCATGAGGAGTCGAATCGCCATAAGAACGCGTCGACGCGTCGAGGAGAGTCCCCTCAGTTGCGGTCTGACAAAGCATATCACGGCAACGGTCGCGACCATGAGAATCGCGACGAAAAGCCAGCTCCCACCGAGGGGATTGAAGACGATTCGCGGCATAAGTGAAACAACGACTAAATATATGGGAAAAAAGTCCGCGTCGCCCCGCGCGCGCAGACCCGCTTTCATTGTAGAATATTGACCTGTCCAACGCCAGGTGAAAAAGATCGGGAGAGTCGAGGGTTAAACTCAAAGTGAAAGAGCGGAGTCGTTACGTTCGTTAAATTACTCTTAAAGTTTTTATTTTTTCTAACGCAAGAAAAAAAATACAACGCAGAGGGGAGAAAACCCTGCGTTGCACTTTGCTTGTAAGTCTTCTTCGGCTAAGAGAAGGATCGTTGCGCTAAAAAGCGACGCTTACAAGTCGGATTACATATTCTGCTGGATCCACTCGGCGATTTGGACGGCGTTCGTAGCCGCGCCCTTGCGTAAGTTGTCGCTCACGCACCAGAATGCGAGGGAGTTCGAGGCGGAAATATCCTCGCGGATGCGACCGACGTAAACTTCGTCGGTATCGTGGCAGTGATAAGGAGTCGGATAGACTTTCTTGGAGAGATCGTCCATGAGGACGACGCCGGGCATTGAGGAGAAGAGCTCGCGCGCCTTCTCGACGGTGATCTTACGTTCGGTTTCAACGACGACGCTCTCAGAATGGCAGTTTGCGACGGGAACGCGAACAGCGGTCGGGCACACCTGGATGGAGGAATCGCCGAGAATCTTGCGCGTTTCATGGAGGAGCTTGAGCTCTTCGGAAGTGTAGCCGCGTTCTTTTTCGCTACCGATCTGAGGAATACAGTTGAACCCGATAGGATAGGGGAAGGTCTCACATTCGCACGGAGCGTACTGATTATTATTGGCAAGCCACGCGTTCGAGCTGGAGACGAGATCGCGAGTACCGGCTAGCCCGGCGCCGCTCGTCGCCTGATAGGTGCTTACGACGACGCGACGGATTCGTCCGAAGTCATGGAGGGGTTTGAGCGCGACGACCATCTGCGTGGTGGAGCAGTTCGGGCTCGAAATCAAGCCCTTATGCTTGAGAATATCCTTCGCGTTGACTTCCGGAATGACGAGGGGAACGTCGGGATACATGCGCCAATATCCGCTTTCGTCGACGATGACCTTGACGCGTTTGCGCGCCTCGGGGACGAAATCGCGCGCGACGTCGTCAGGGGTGCTGGCGATGACGAGATCGACGTCGTTGAAGGCGTCAGGACAGAGTTCTTCAACGACGACGGAACCGCCGTTGAAGGGGATAACCCTACCGACGCTTCGCTTAGACGCGAGGAACTTTATCTTTTTATAGGGGAACTTTCGTTCCTGGAGCATTCGGATAATTAAGGTTCCTACGGCGCCGGTAGCGCCAACGACGGCAACTGAATCGTACATTTTTCTTTAATTTCCTTAAATCTATCTAGGGAGCCTAAGAGCGACGTTATAAAAAACGCTTGTTGAAAAGTCCCAGAAGTTAGGCCGCGCTAATAAATTTGTTAAAATATAAAGTATTTTTCATGAGACAGCCAATATTATGCGCGTGTTTCTTGCATTGACAATAGGAAAGACAACCGAAAAGGGAGTAAAACGGCGGTTTTTTGGAAAATTTTATTAGAAAAGACTAACATTATTTCAATTTTTTCTGAAATCTTTCACTCTTTGACTATCCCTCTCGCTGAGCAGAAGACTCCCTACTTCTTTAGATTCGCTCACGCCTTCGCAAACCGAAATAAAATAATAGCTCGACAATGGCGCTTCTACACTATGACCGCAAAAAATCATCGCGCTGACAATGATTTAAAAAAGGCCGTTGACATTTCTTTTTCAATTAATGACAATTAAATCCTATCACAATTAAGGCTTTCTGTGAGAAATGTGTTTCTTCACAGGTAAAACCCGTTTTTCTCTTTTCCTTATTTTTTTCCGGAGATCATAACCATGAGTAAGCGAACCAAGGGCTTTACGCTAGTCGAATTACTCGTCGTCATTGCAATCATCGGTATCTTGATCGGACTACTTCTTCCCGCAGTTCAAGCGGCGCGTGAAGCGGCTCGTCGTATGCAATGCACGAACAATCTCAAGCAGATCCTCCTCGCGTCGCAGATGTATCATGACGCGCACAACTCCTTCCAGCCCGCGCGCGGCGGCGTCCCCGAGTCCAGTTTTCACTACATCGGACACCTCGTCTGGATCATGCCTTACGCGGAACAGGGAGCCTATTACGACGAAATGCGTAAAGGCAACTTCACCAACTGCCAATGGAACAACGACCGTTTGTACAACAAGTCCGTACCCTACCTTCTCTGCCCCTCCGACGGAAATTCGTCTCAGAATTCCTCGTGGATCAACGACGCCGCGAAAACGAACTACGCCGGTTCGTGGGGCGACTCGATCTGCCAAACCGACGAATCCGCAATGACCTCTCGCGGTTTCTTCCCCGGCGGTCTCTACATCAATAACGCCGCCGACGCCCGCCACGTCGTGACGCGCAACATCAGCGCCATCACCGACGGCACCTCCAACACGATCGCCTACGCCGAAATGATCGCCGGCACAACCCAGAACACCAACAAGGTCAAGGGCGGCGTCGCGCTCATGGGGACGAGCGAAGTTCAAGTTCCGCGCAACGTCCTCAATATCGTCGATTCGAACGATCGCACCGTCTTCACCAAGGGCGCGTGCAACTATAGCCGCGGAAACTGCTTCGCCGACGGCAACGTCCGCGCGACCGGCTTCCAGACGATTCTCCCCCCGAACTCTCCTAACGCGAGCAACTACGGCGGCGACTGCGGTCAAACAGGTTGGGGCTTCGGTATCTGCTCCGCGCAGTCGAACCACTCCGGCGGCGTCAACGCCGCGATGGTCGACGGCAGCGTCCGTTTCATCTCCGAAACGATCGACTGCGGCGATATGGACGCCGATCCGAACGGGTCGAAATACCCCACCACCGCCGCGTCGCACGGTCGCGAATTCTCGAGCAAGTCTCCCTTCGGCGTTTGGGGCGCTCTTGGAACCGTCAACGCCGGCGAGACCACTTCCCTTTGATCGACGCGTCTAACGCACCATTCTAAGAAGACGCTTTACCTTCGAGCAAAGCGTCTTCTTTTCATATCGCCTGTTTCACCGCGTCGCAATCGCGGTTCAACTTTTCCATTCCGACGGTAACTCATTATGAAAAAAGTATCTCTTCTCTCCCTCGTCGTCGTCATGGCGTCCGCGTTGATTCTGGGTTGTTCCGGAAAACCTTCCGGATTCCCCAAAGTTTCTCCATGCACGATCACCGTCACAAACGGTTCCGATCCGATTGAAGGCGTCGACGTCGCCCTTATTCCCGACACGCCGATCAGCGGCGTCATCGTCGGCGGAAAGACCGACGCGTCCGGCGTTTGCGTCGTCAAAACCACCTACGCAAACTTCTCCGCCCCCGGTTCTCCCGAAGGAACCTTCAAAGTTCAGCTCCGCAAAGACCCCGAACCCACCAAGCCTGAACTCACCGCCGACGATATGGCGAGCATGGATCGCAGTGAAATCGACAAATATAACGCACTACGCGACGCCGAGATTAAGAGTCTCCCCAAAGTCGTCCCGGCTGATCTGACCAGCGCTCAAACGACCCCTGTCTCCGTTTCCGTTCCCGCCGATAAAGAAAAAGCGATCGACGTCGCCGAATTCTTCTGAAAAACGGCCTACCCGTCCGCGACATTAAAAACGCCCGAGCCAAAGACGCCCGAGCGTTTTTTGTCTGCTAAGAAAGAGAGATCGTCGACGCCTCCCGGCGCTCGCGACGCCGCGTCAGATCGAGACTTCCACGAAAGACCCAGGCTCTTCTTGAAGTCGAAGGGTGAAGAAATACTCTTCTTGCGGAAAGGAGAGACGCAGGCGTTTGATCCATTCTAGGAGAATCGTTTCGGCGATCTTCTCTGCGGAAGCGTTCTTTCCTTCGATCCACCGTGCGGAAGAAAGAGAAACGACGTCGACGCGCTCCGCCGGGAGTCCCTTCCACGCGATCTTGAGTTCGTCGCGCAGCGGCTCGATCTCGTACTCAACGCACGGAGTCTTCGTTCCGACGAGGGTCTGTCCGTCAAACTCCGCTAGAATTTCCAGCAATGCGTCGCGCGCCGCGATAAAATCAAAAACGCAGTCCGATTCGTCGAGAGGGCCCGACGCCTTGACGCTCGCCGTAAAGCAATGCTCATGGAGAAGTTCGCCTATCCACGGCGCGTCGGTTCCAGTCTCTTGAGGAAACGCGACGAAATGTTTCGCGCGAAAAGAATAGTCGGGGGATTCGAGTTCCACCGTATATTTCATTGCAAACCCCTTTGCCAAGAAGTCACGTAAAAAAAGAACTGCGGCGCGTCGAGAAAGCGCGTCGCAGTCGCCATTATCGTCAAGTCGTCATAGACGGTCAAGCGTCATATTGCGGATTTCGCCATAAGAGCTTCGCAGTAATCCTTCGTGATTTCAAGACATTCGTCAAGATAGTAGTCCCTCTTGACGCCGTCGCCCCCCAAAACGCTCTCTTCCATCTTCTCCGTCTCTTCTTTGTTCGTGTCGAGCTTATCGAGTTCGGCGAAGTACTTTTCGCGATTCAGCGGAGTCGCCTTGCGGAGCTTGCTTTCTTTATAGATATTCATCTTATCGAGCTCTTCGGCAAAGTCCTTCGACTTCGCGACGCGCGCCGCAGATTTCGCCGAAAGCGCCTTGACGATTTCAGGCGTCACGAAATCGAAGACGGGATAGTTCGCGGGCTCGACCTTTTCGAAAACAAGAGGATAGTCGAGATCCGATTCGGCGATATCTTCGAGGACGCTCGTGAACTGCGGAAGGATAACGTCGGAACGCACGCCTTGGAGCTGAGGAGATTCGCCGCCGGGGAGGTAGTATCCCTGGATAGTGATCTTCAAAGAACCAAGATTGTCGCTTCCGCGCGAGAGGAGCTTGCCAAAGATCGCGTCGGAGATCTCCATCATCGACTGAACGGAGCCTTTACCGTGCGTCGTTTCATCGCCGACGATGACGCCGCGGCGATAATCTTTGATAGCGCCCGCGAAAATTTCGCTCGCGCTCGCGCTCAAGCGACTCGTCAAGACGACGAGGGGCTTCGTCCACTGGATCGACGGATCCGGATCGTTCAAGGATCGCGGACGGTCGCCGAACTCGGAAGGTTTTGTCTGAACGACGGCTCCCGTCTTGATGAAGAGCCCGGTCAGAGCGACCGCTTCAGGCAACGAGCCGCCGCCGTTGTAGCGGAGATCGACGACGCACGCGTCGACGTCGTTCGCGTTGAATTCAGCCAAGATTTGGCGCACGTCGGAGCTGACGCTGCGCCCGCCTTCGCCGTCCTTCGCCTTCATGTCGAGATAGAAGCTTGGCAGATCGATCACGCCGACGCGCAATCCTTCTTTCTTGGCGCCTTCGTTCTTGGCAACGTCGACAAATTCTCCGTTTCCTTTGACGTCGAAGATCGCGGATTGAGCGGCGCTGTCTTCAAGATCGACCTTTTCGCGGACGATGGAGATTTGCTTCTTCTTTCCGTCGGGAGAAACGACGTCGAGACGAACGATTGTGCCGCCCTTGCCGCGGATTTTGTCGACGACGTCCGTCAATTTCATATCGACGACGTCTTCCATCGGACCGTCTACGCCTTGACCGACCGCGACGATCTTGTCCTCTTCCTTAAGCTCGCCCTGCTTCTCCGCGGGGCTTCCCTTCACGATGCGCTTCACAACGGTGTAGCCGTCGTCCCACTGGAGCGTCGCGCCGATTCCTTCGAGATTTAGACCGATCTGAATCATAAAGTTCTCGAAGGATTTCGGAGACATGTAGGTGGAGTGCGGATCGAAGGCGTTGGAAATCGCAGTGAGGTAGATTTCAAGAAGGTCGTCGTTCGATGTTTGATGAAGACGCTTCTGGAGGGTGTGATAACGACGCGTCAACTTCGAAACGGGGTCGTCGGGGCGATCAGGGGCGACGGGAGCTACGGTAGGTTCGGTCTGAGCGTCGTCGGCGGCAGTCTCCTTGGCTTCCTTGTGCTTATCGCGTTCTTCGGCTTCGAGCGCGAGGAGCTCAAACTTGACGCGTTTGCGCATACGGTCGCGGACTTCTTCCGGCGTTTTCGGATAGGTCGCGGCGTCGTTGTCGCGAAGGAATTCTTCGTCGACGGTGAAGTCGAACTGATTAGCGGCGAGCAACTCGTCGGCGATCGCGCAACGCTCGTCGACGCGCTTTAAATAGCGGTTATAAATGACAAACGCGGGGGTCAAAACGCCCTTGCTCGCCTGCTGAGCGACGGAAGTCGCGTATTCTTTGGTAAATTCGTCGACGTCTTGCTGATTGAAATAGAGCTTAGTCGGATCGATCGCTTTGAGAAAGAGTTCGAAGCCGCGTTGCGAGATCTTTTCGTCGAGAGGCATTTTCGAGACGTGACGCGCCTTAAGGAGTCGCGTAAAATTGATCGCGATCTGTTTGTCGCGCGTGGTCGGAACCAACGCCGTATTATCCTCTTTTGTCGTTTCGTAAGCCGCGCCGCACGCCGCGCAACATGAAGAAATCGCCAGAATCAGGCCAAGAGAGAACGAAGCCCAGCGCGCTCTTCGTCCGTCGTAGCATTTTGTCATTCGTCGTCCTTTACGTTCATAATAAAATACGCGCGATACCGCGCTACAAACAACGCGGGCGGCGCCTAGACGATAGTATCCGCTCGGCGCGCCCTCTTGCGTCTTTTTCTCAAATTTTTTCAAAACGCCCTCGCCATTCCGACGCGACGCGGGCATTGCGTTACTATACCCGTTTAGACGCGTAACGCGCAAGAGCGATTTGACAAAAAGCGTGTGAAATCTCAAGAGTTCGCTTCGTCGTAAGCGTCTCCAAAGGCGCGTTTTACGCGTTCTGGTTCAAGTTTTTTCGTCATCGCGCTCACAACGGGAACGACGAAGAATGGAAATACCATCGCGATCGACGCCGTGACGGGCGAGAAGCTCTTCGCGGCGGCGGGGCCTTGGCAGATAAAGACGCCCCAATATATCGCGTTCGCAACGATAATACCCGACGCCATTCCCGCGGCGGCTCCGCATTTCGTCGTTCCTCTCCAGAATAGTCCGTAGACGTAAGGCGCGAGGAACCCGCCGCAAATAGCGCCCCAGCTTAGCGCGGTGAGCGCGACGATCCAGCTCGGATTGAAGAGCGCGATGAGATACGAGCAGACGAGAAAGACGGCGCAGCATAGTCGGAAAATCGTCAAGTGCGTCTTCTCCGAAGCGTTCGGCAGAACGAACCCCTTAACGAGGTCGAGGCTAATCGCGGCGGAGGAGGTCAACGCCAGAGAACAGAGGGTCGACGTCGACGCGGAAAGAACGAGGAGCAGCACAATCGCGAGGAACCACGAAGGAAGGCATGCGACGAGCATCGTCGGCACGAGCTTATTGAAATCGATCGCCGTTCCGTCGGCGTTGAGAGTCGTCTGCAACACTTCGGGGGGAAGAAGGTGCGAGAGCGAACCGATCGTGTACGCGGCGACGCCGACCAACGCGGCGAAGACGCAGCAGACGATCGCGCCCTTGACGATCTGCTTTTCGTCTTTGATCGCGTAGAACTTATGAACCATCTGCGGAAGGCCCCACGGAGCGACGGAGGTCATGAAGACGACGGACCAGAAGAGCCAGTCGGGCATTGGTTTAATCGGAGTCGATTGAATTGGATCGACGACGCCTTCCAATCTTCCGCGATAGAGTTTGACGGCGTTTTCAACGACGTCGGCGTAGGAGCCCAAGTCTTTCGCGAAGTATGAGAAGACGAACCAGACCATGCTCAACGCGCCGAAAAACATGATCGTTCCTTGGATGAAGTCGATTCGCGCGGCGGCCTTATAACCGCCCATCACAAGATAGACTCCCGTCGTGACGGTTATCATTGTGAGCGCGGTCGTCATCGAAACGTTAAAGACCTCTTTGAAGAGATACGTCAACCCTGCGAAGACCGACGCCGAATATGGGAGAAGGAAGAGGAAAACGACGACGGCCCCGACGATTTTCATTCCTTTTGAACCGTAACGTTCAAGGAAAAACGCGGGCGTCGTCGCGGCGTCAAGTCGACGCGTCATTCTTCGCGTGGCGGGGCCCAGCACGAGCCACGCCGCGAGGCTTCCTACGACGCCGTTCATAAGCCCGATCCACAATGAGCGAAAAGAGACGCTCCATCCGTATACGCCCGCAAATCCAATGAAGACGACGGCGCTAAAATACGCCGCCCCGTAAGAGAGCGCCAAGATCCATGGGCCAAGCGCGCTTCCGCCGAGAAAAAAGTCGTTCGTATTCGACGTTTTCTTCATTCCCCACGCGGCGATCGACAAGATAACTAATACAAATACTCCAGTGACAATCAGAGGAAAAAGGCTTCTCTGAGTTTCCTGGGCGGCAAATAAGAAGGAGTCCATGAATTCAATTCTATGTTACAGGAGCGAAAAAATATAAAAAGGGAGCGTCGCTACAAGAGCGCGCTCCCGTCAAAACGTCTACTCTTTGCGTAATGTCGTCGTCATTGCGCCTTTTCCAAAATTTTCACCGTGCGCGCACCTGTCGTCGGATGGTTGACGATCTCAACGCGTCCCTCGGAGATCAGGCGCAGCGCTTCGGGATAAGCGATGAATTCCGCCTCGTACAAAACGCGGTCGCTAAGGACGTCGACCGTGTCGGAGCTATAGACGTCAACCACTTTCTGAAGGATGATCGGTCCGTTGTCGTAGATATTGTCGACAAAATGAACAGTCGCGCCGGAAACCTTCACGCCGCGCGCGAGAACTTGTTCGTGGACGCGACGACCGTACATTCCCTCGCCGCAGAAGGAAGGAATGAGGGACGGGTGAATGTTGAGGACGCGATCTTTAAAGTCGTTCGGAACGAGCAAGAATTTGAGGTAACCGGCCATGACGACGTAGTCGACCATCTTGTGGCGACATTCTCTGAAGACGGCCTCGCTAAACGCCTCCTTCGTCTCGTAACAATGGCTTTCGACGATCGCAATCGGGATCTTCTTCTGATCGGCGTACTGCAAACCTTTGCAGTCTTTTTTACTCGCGATGACAATGTCGACAGTCGCGTCGAGTTCGCCGCGATCAATCACGTCAAGAAGGTTCTTCAAGGTGCGTCCTTGTCCGGAAATCAAAACGGCGAGATGAAGAGTCATTTTGCACACACTCCTATTCAGTAAATGACATATCGACTTAATGAAAGCAAAGCGCGTCGACGCGAAGAGGCCGCGCGACGCGCGTATTTAGAACGCTACGCTTTGAGCGTCTTAACGAACAAGGAAAGAGTAGCGCCGTCGATCTGGACGGACGAGCCTTCGACGTCGGAAAGAGCTCCGAAGTTCAGCTCCAAGGCGAGAGTCTCGCGTTTGACGTAATCCTCAAAGTTCTTAACGGCGGAAACAAGCGCGTCGGAAGCGCCTTCGACGCCGACGGCGATGCGGTCGACGTAGTCGCATTTAAGTTCCTTACGACGATCCTGGATCGCGCGAACCAACTCGCGCGCCAACCCTTCGGCGATGAGCTCTGGAGTGAGTTCCGTCGAAATAACGACGACGCAACTCGCGCCTTGGGACGCCGCAAAACCTTCCTTCGCGACGAGACGCGCCTGAACTTCGTCCGAACTCAGCTCGACGCTCGAACCGTCCGACAACGCCAACGTCAATTTACCGTTCGCGGTCATTTCCGCGTTCGCCGCTGCGCCGTCGAGGTCGTTCAACGCCTTCTTTACAAGAGGCAACGCGCGTCCGAATTTCGGACCGAGCTTCTTGAGATCGGGAACGATCGCGTACGAAACGTAGTGATCGGCGCGGTCGATAAAGTTGACCGACTTCACGTTCAATTCTTCTTCGATCAAAGAGACATAGTCAACGAGCTCGGAGCTGGCGTTTTTGTCCGCGAAAACGACTTCGATACCCGAAAGAGGCTGTCGCACTTTGAGTTTTGCGCAAGTTCGCGCGTTGTGTCCCAAGGAGACGATTTCGCGCACGTGCGCCATTTTACGCGCCAAGACCGGATCGACGACGCTCTCGTTCGCGACGGGATAGTCGCACCAGTGGACGCTCGCAAGCGCCGCGTCGCCAAAGTTCTCCGTCATGAGGAGCCAGATGCGCTCGGAAATGAAGGGCGTGAAAGGCGCGATCAACTTCGCGAGGGTTATTAACGTCTCGTAAAGGGTCCAGTAAGCGTCCTTCTTCGACTGCGACTCTTCCCCGGACCAGAATCGGTCGCGGCTACGACGCACGTACCAGTTCGACAAGGAATCGACAAACGCGGTGATCTTCCCGCACGCGACGAAATGATCGTACGCGTCGAGACGCTCGTCGACAAATTTGACCGTCGAATGGAGTTCGCTCAAGAGCCAGCGATCCAACTCGGCGCGTTCTGAGACGGGACGATACGAGCTTGCGGTCGCCAAATCTTCCGGCGTGAGCATGGCTCCCGCGTTTTTGATCGCGGCAAGATCCAATTCGCGCTCCGGAGCAAAGCCGTCGATCTTCTGGTAAACCTTGAAGAAAGAGACGACGTTCATGAGGCGAATCATGAATTCGGGCAAGCTGTCCTTGATCGAGTTCTCGCTGTAGACGATCGAGTTCCAGGGGGCCTGGTTGGCGAAGAAGTACCAACGGAGGGCGTCGGCGCCGTATTTGTCGAAGATCTCTTTGGGCAGTCGGTAGTTCTTGAGGGACTTGGACATCTTGCCGACGCGCTTCGTGAACTTACCCTTTCCGAACGCTTCGAGAGCCTCTTTTTCCGTGAGGCGAATGTCGAGTTTATCGGCGTTGTTTTCGTACCATTCGGCGAGCATGAGTCCAAGAACAATACAGTTCTTGAAGGGATGCGGGAAATCCTTGTCGATACCGATCGCCTTGCGCGACTCTTTGTCCCCAAAGAGGAGGGTTGAAATCGCGACTTGCGAGTAGAACCAACCGCGCGTCTGATCGATCGCTTCGCTGATGAAGTCTGCGGGAAAATGCTTTTTGAAGAGTTCCTTGGAACCTTCCGCGTGCGGGAACCCGAACTGCGCGAAGGGCATCGAACCGGAGTCGAACCAACAGTCGATGACTTCGGGAACGCGGCGCATCTTCTTTCCAGGCGCCTTGGGGGAATCGTACGTCACCGCGTCGATATACGGCTTGTGAACGCGTAGGTGATTCCACAGTTCTTCGTCCTTCTCGGTCCAAGCGTCCCCCTTCTCCTTCTTAGCCGCGTCGCGCGCAGCTTGCCAGACTTCGACGCCTGCGGCGCCAGGTTTCGAAAGGAGCTCGTCGTAAGAGCCGATCGCTTCCTGATAGCCCGTCTCTTCACATTCCCACACGGGAAGGGGAGTTCCCCAATAGCGTTCGCGCGAGAGCGCCCAGTCGACCTTTCCGGCAAGGAAATGGCCGAAACGACCGTCGCGAATGTGCTCGGGAATCCAGTTGATGTGCGAGTTGTTCTCGAGCATCTGTTCGGTAAAGTCCGTCGTACGCACGAACCAACTGCGACGCGGGTACTGGATAAGCGGATCGTTCGGAGCGCGCCAGCAGAAGGGATAGTCGTGCAGATACTGTTCTTGCCAGTAAAGGACGCCGCGTTCCTTCATCGCGCGAATAATATCCTTGTCCGCTTCTTTGACCCAGCGGCCTTCGAATTCGGGGAAGACGCTCGTGAATTTACCGTTGGGGGCGACGGCGCAAAGAAGTTCCGGCGCGTCCCCTTCAACGAAACGCTCCTGCTGTTCCACAAGGACGTTGAAGTCGTCTTCGCCGAACGCGCCCGCTTGGTGTACCAGGCCCGTTCCGGAATCGATCGTGACGTAAGTCGCGGGAACGACGCGCCACGCGCGGTAAATCTCGCCCCCGTCCTTGAGTCGGCCTTTAAGGGAGCCCTGTTCCTTGTAGAAGCAGTCGAAGGGCGGTTGATAACGTTTGTCAAGAAGTTCGGATCCCTTGCAGGTAAAGAGAACGTTCGTCGTCGCCTTGATCTTCGACGCGACGGTATCGACGAGCGCGGACGCGACGATCATCGCGCGCGTATCCTCGACGCCCTCTTTCGTCGTCAGCTTGATTACGGAGTATTCGAGATCGGGATGAACCGCGACGAACTGGTTGCTGGGAAGAGTCCACGGCGTGGTCGTCCAGACTAGGAGGTCGACGGCGTCCCACTTGGAATCGCTCGATTCGTTAATGATAGGACAACGAACAAAGACGCTAGGATCGCCGACTTGACGATACCCCTGCCCCACTTCGCCCGAAGAAAGCGCCGTGCCCCCTTGCGCCCACCACCAAACGATCTTGTGTCCCTGATAGAGGAGCCCGCGATCGAAGAAGTTTTTCAGCGCAAACCAAACGCTTTCGACGAAAGAACGGTGATAGGTGACGTACGCGTTGCGCAAATCGACCCAGAAGCCGATCCGCTCGGTCAATTCTTCCCACTGCGACGTATACCGGAAGACGTTGGCGATGCAACGATGGACGAAGGGTTCGAGACCAAAACGCTCGATTTCTTCCTTCGAGTTTTCCTTAATCAACCCTTCTTTCACGAGCTCCTTGCCCACTTCAACCTCGACGGGAAGACCATGGGTGTCCCAACCAGCTTTTCGCTCGCAGAAATATCCCTTCATCGTCTTGTAACGGGGATACAGATCTTTCATTGCGCGCGTGAGACAGTGGCCGGGATGCGGGATTCCGTTGGCGGTGGGAGGCCCTTCATAAAAAACAAAAGAGCCCTTGTTCGATTCTCGACGTCTCTTTAAAGATTCTTGATAGACGCCTAGTTCCCGCCATCGTTTAATGATCAATTCTTCGTTCTGCGGAAAGTTTGCGCTCGTGGAGAGGAGCGATTCGCTCGAAACGTCAGAATTAGGTTGTTCGTTCGCCATATGGTGATCCTTAATAAAACTACAAATATTTTGATCGCCGCCGCCTCGCGTTCGAAGTCCGGCGCTGGCGCAATTAACGCGGCGCCGTCGAGAAGAGGGAAAGGCTTTCTAGATTTTCTTCAATACGCCGCATATAATCTCATTCATTTTCGGCTCGGCCTTTGCCGCGTTATCTAGGATACGCGGAAGACTCGCCGGTTCCAAGGCGTCGGGAAGTCCCATGTCGGTGACGCAGGAGATCCCCAAGACGCGCATGTTCATATGGACGGCGGCGAGAACTTCGGGAACGGTCGACATTCCGACCGCGTCGGCGCCTATCGCGCGCAGGAAACGATATTCCGCGCGCGTCTCAAGGTTCGGACCCGCGACCGCTACGTAAACGCCCGTATGCGTCGGAATCCCCTTAGAGAGCGCCGTATCTCGCGCCAGCTCCAAAAGACGCCGCGAATACGGCTCGATCATATCCGGAAAACGCGCCCCGAGCCGATCGTCGTTCGGTCCGATCAGAGGATTCATGCCCTGAAGATTGATATGATCCTCTATCAGCATCAAATCGCCCGCGCGAAATTGGGGATTCAATCCCCCGCACGCGTTCGAAACGATCAGCGTCTTGGCGCCGAGCGCGCGCATCACCCTCACGGGGAAGACGATTTGTTTGGGCGAAAATCCCTCGTAGTAGTGAAAACGCCCCTGCATCGCGACGACGGTCTTCCCTTCGAGAGAACCGAGAATCAATCGTCCCGCGTGAGACTCGACCGTAGATCGAGCAAAATGCGGAATTTCTTCGTAAGGAATCGTCGCGTCGGCGGAGATTCGATCCGCGAGCGCGCCGAGCCCGGTGCCGAGAATAATCCCGACGTCCGCTTGCTTGGACCACCGCGCGCGAATCGTCGCGACCGCCTCTTGAATCATATCGTATTCCGTCATAACGTCGTCCGTTCTAGGAAAGGGCTCCGCGCTGCGCGGAGCCTAAGATCTCAAACCGACTCTCAATCTTCCTTCTTCGGAGGAAGCGTCGACTTAATCGCGAGTTCGTCGAGCTGCTTCTGCGCGACTTCCGCTGGCGCGCCCGTCATCAAGTCGCTCGCCTTCGTCGTCTTCGGGAACGCGATGCAGTCGCGGATATTGTCAACGCCCGCAAAGAGCATGACGACGCGATCCAAACCGAGCGCGAGTCCCCCGTGAGGAGGAGCGCCGAACTGCAACGCGTCGACGAGGAAACCGAACTGCTCGCGCGCCTGTTCGCGCGTCATTCCGAGCAAGCCGAAAACTTTGTTCTGAATCTCGGGGTCGTGAATACGGATCGTGCCGCCGCCCGCTTCAAAGCCGTTAAGCACGAGGTCGTACGCCTGCGCGCGAATCGAGCTGATCGCTTCGTCGTCGCCGTCGAGTTTCGCAAGATCTTCGACGAGGGGAGCCGTGAAGGGATGGTGCTCCGCAACCCAACGATTCTCTTCTTCGTCCCAGTGGAACATCGGGAACTTAACGACCCAGCAGAAGTTCATCTCTTCGGGATCGTAAAGTTTGAGTTCGGCGGCGAGACGACGACGCAAACCGTTCAAGACGCGGCAAGTCAGATTGAAGTCGCCGCAGGAGAAGAGGAGCAAGTCGTTCGCTTCGACATCGAGTTTCTTCCCAATCGCTTCAAGCGCTTCCGCGGAGAAGTTCTTCGCGCTGGAACCGGTCAATTTGCCTTCGGAATCGACCTTGAACCAGACGATTCCCTTCGCGCCGAACTGTTCCGCAGTCCACGCGGTGAGGTTGTCAATATCTTTACGGCTATACTTGTCGGCGGCGTTCTTAACGTTGATACCGCGTACGCGTCCTCCGTTTTCCGCGACGGAGCGGAAGACCTTGAAATCGACGGTCTTCGCGATATCGGTGACGTCTTTAAGCTCCATGCCAAAGCGCAGATCGGGAGCGTCGTGTCCGAAACGCTCCATCGCTTCGTCGTAAGTGATGCGCGGAAGAGGAAGAGGAATATCGACGCCCTTAATCTCCTTCATGAGGCGCTGAACGAGCTTACTGACGAGCTCGATAACGTCCTCCATCTCGACGAACGACATTTCGAGGTCGAGTTGGGTGAATTCGGGCTGTCGGTCTGCGCGGAGGTCTTCGTCGCGGAAGCAACGCGCGACCTGAACGTAGCGGTCGTACCCGGCGATCATAAGGAGCTGCTTATAGAGCTGCGGAGACTGCGGGAGGGCGTAGAACGCGCCTTGAGTGACGCGGCTGGGGACGAGATAGTCGCGCGCGCCTTCGGGGGTGCTTTTACCAAGAATCGGCGTTTCCACTTCAAGAAAACCGTTTTCGTCGAAATAGTCGCGCAGCGTCTTCGTGATGCGGTGACGGAGCGTGAGAACGCGCTGCATTTCAGGACGCCGCAGGTCGATATATCGATGCTTGAGCCGCATTTCCTCGGAGGGAACCTCGGGGGCGGACGGGAGGAAGGGGACGGTCTCCGAACGATTAAGAACAACGAGTTTCGTGGCGCGAATTTCGATCTCGCCGGTCTTCATTTCGGGGTTGACAAGTCCCTCGGGTCTTGCCAAAACCTCTCCGGTAATTTGAACGACGTCTTCGTTATGGAGCGTCTTGACGAGTTGGAAGAGCTCCTGGTCGGCGGCCGCGTCAAAGACCGTTTGGGTCTTACCGTAGCGATCGCGCAGATTGACAAAGAAGACGCCGCTGTGGTCGCGCGCAGAATCCACCCATCCCGCGATCGTCACGACCTCGCCCACGTTGTTGCGGCCCAGTTCGCCGCATGTATTTGTTCGATACACCGTTAAATTCCCTTAAAAAATGTCGACAAATTGCGAGGAGACGCGCGCGCGCCGCCCGTCGCCAAGCGTTTACAACAGAACGCATTCTCCTTGATTATAATAGGCGTTATAAAAAATAACACGGGGACGCTTCCATTTTCTAAGAAAGGTCTATGGGAACGTTTTTAGAAAAGTGGAGAAAGGTAATGAAGGATCTATAGAAAAACGACGAATATTATTAAGAAAAAATGAGAAAAGTTCTTTTCTTATCTTTTCACGCCAACAATAGCGTATTATAATGCGGCGCGATTAGTCTTAATCGACGCAAATTAAAGGACAACATACATGAAAGAGGTTTGTAAATCCAAGACAACGACGCGCGTCAAAGTAGAATCGGTCGACTATCAAGTCGATTGGCGCTCCGGCGACTCGTTTGAGAGCGTGAGTTTTGAAGAACGTCGTCGTTCGGAAACATATTCTCTCCAAGAGGATGGGCAAGCCGAAAGACCTTCCCTTGATCCGAACGATCGTTTCTACATCGATCCCTACGCGTTCAAGAACGGGATTCGTCGTGCGCCGAATCCGGAAGAAGACGATTTCGACGACGAGTTTGACGCGGATTTTGAAAATCTTCCAGAAGAAGGTTTCGACGAAATCGAAGAAGAGCTCGAACGGGAAGAGCTTGAACGCGAAAAGCTTCGTCAAGAAGCGTACAGGAAAGAGAAGGAGAAGAACGGCGGCAAGAGCTTAAACAAGAGCGGGGCCGACGCTTCTTGCGCCGAACCCGCCGACGAGCAGATCCCCACCGTCGAAGAACTAGAACAAGAGTTTGACGCAATGGAGACGTCCGATTACGAATACGGCGGGATCGAAGATTAAACCGACGCGCTTCGCACGACTAGCGCGTCTTTCTCTTGCCAAATTGACAATCAATAAAAAACGCCTACGATCAACACGCAGGCGTTTTTTTATTGTCACAATTGGGACGTGGACGTTCAAGTCAGTTGTTAGCGGCGGTTTGCGACTGAGCGTTAAGCTTTTCGTAAGCGGCGAACTGAGCCCAAGCGATCTTGGCGGCGAGTTCGGCGTTCTCAGCCAACTTCTGCGCAATCGCCTTTTCGCAGGCGTCGACGCCATCCGCAGCGGCGTCAAGAACCTTCTTCGCGAGGTCGCAATATCCGTTCATACGACCGAGAGCCGCGCGGGTCGTCGCGATGTTTTCGCGCCAAGAGTCGACTCTTTTGCGAGCGACGGCGGCGGCGTAAATCGCGTCCCAGTTGTCAAGATCAAGAATTTTCTGATCGGTCGGTTCGTCGCCAATCGCAACGACTTGGTCGGCGATGACGTTAGAAAGGGTGGCGATCGCGGAAGTGCGACGCGCGTTGACGATATTCTCGCGATCGCGAACGCTCCATTGATAATCGAGAGAGCCTTGGAAATCGACTGGAAGGCGAACGGAATCGTCGGTCGCGAGAGCCGCTTCGTCGACGGTCAACGTCTTGGAGCAGAAGGCGCGGGATTCATCGGAAAAAGCGGCGACGAGTTCCGCGTTTTCGCTAGCTAAGAGCGCGACGTCGTCCGGAGAGTCGATCGGCAGACGATCGGCGTAGACGACCCAGGCGTTTCCGCTACGCGCGGAATCCTGAAGAGCTTTGACCTCTTCTGCGGAGGCGGCGCCGACGGAGGTCAGATTAACCTGAGTTGCGGTCGCGTTGGCGACGGCGAAGGCGCCAAGGAAGGTATAAGGAGCGGCGACGGGCTCTTGAGCAGGTTCGTCGGCGGCGGAGGAATCGTCGGCAGGAGCTGCGGCGACGGGAACGCCCGCGTCAAAAACGTAGGCGATAGAGCCGGGACGGAAAGCCGTCGTTTTGTCCTGTGCGGAAACGGAGAACGAAACGGACGTCTGCTGCGTCTGCGCGTCGACGTTCGCCGTCGTCGGCTGACAATTCATAAACGCCTCGCCATTCTGAAGGCGTCGCATATATTCCAACTGTCCGATCAAGCGCTGATCAGTCCAAGACTCGGCGGATTCAAATCCGCCGTAAAGTTCGCAACGAAGCTTCTGAACGGCTTCAAGCGTCTGCGCGAGATCCGCTTCGAGTTTCTCGATCTTCGCCGTTTCTGTCTTCGTCACATTGTATCTATTGGCGGCGAAAATACCGAAAACGATGCACTCGATCGTTATCAACGCCATCAAAACTTTGTTCCAAACGTTCATTTTTCCGTCTCCACGTCCCGAGAGGATCCTGGGCGCAACCTATGCAAGCGACGCCGCTCGTCGCTATCTGCTATGCGTATGCTTTGCGTATCGTCCAAAAAGCCAATTACAATTAGCTACTTTCTTCAAATTATCCGTTTTAACATCAAATTGTAAACAAGAGCGCTTCGACATTAAAACTTTACCCTATTGATAGTACCGTCACTTATCGAAAATGTCAAGTTTTTTCCCCGCATTACCAAAAAATCGAGCCTTTTCTTTTTTCTTTTTTTTGCGTTATCAACACAACCGGAATTATCTGTCGTCTGCTGGCCGTCGGAGCAGCGACAAGACGCGCTAAAAGAAATCAAAGTTCTTGCAACGTTTTTCTTGCAAAAATTCCGCAAAATCCCAACAAACAGAAATTTTAGGAAAAGTGAAAGGGGTTAAGAGCCGATAGAAAACAATGACCGGTCTCACGGTTCCTCAGAATTTCGGGTTTTTCGTTTTTTTATTGCGTCAGAAGGAACAAAGTAGGCTCAAAGGCGGCGAGTAACCGTCGACGCGAATGGATTCGCGTGGTCAGAGCGTTTGAAAATCAGGCGTTCGCAATGTGCGGACGCGCGATCGTAGACACGGACGTCTACGTGAAAGGAATGAGTTTCAGAATGAAATACAAATTGTTCGCCAAGACCGCGACCCGACGCGAGCGAAAAGACAGTATACGAAAGACGCATAATTCTTTGCAGTTTAGTCGAGGATTCTTTCTTGCGGTTCTTGGAACTGCCTGCGCCGTCGCTCTTGGGGGATGTTCTAGAGCCCATTATCGAAGCGACGCCGACTCCGACGTCTATAAGTTGCTCAATACGGTGGACAAGAGCGCCGACGAGAAATACTGGGAATTAGACAACTTTACGCTCCAAGAATCCTCGGGGTCGCGCTATGCGAATCGTTACAATCCCGACGCCCAACCCTCTCCGATCGACGATCCGACGGCAGGGCGCCTTTTAGCGAACGTCGAGGGGCCTAAGGGGCTGAAGAAATGGACGCAAAACGGCTTTACGCGCACGATAGAAAACGAAAACTGGCGCAACACCCTTCCCGCGCCCAATGAAAAGGGGGAAATCGTCCTCGATCAAAAGGTCGCGTTCGATTTGGCGTTGCTTCATTCGCCGCAATACAGAACGGCGCTTGAAAACGTCTACTTGTCGGCGCTCAACGTTACGGCGCAACGCTACGCGTTCGACACGCGTTTTTACGGAGGTACGTCCCTTTTCTACAATAACCGCGGCGCCTTCACGAAAGACCAAAGCGTCAGTACGCTCGAAGCGGAGACGCTTAGCCTTCGCGGATCCAAAACGCTTGCGACGGGCGCGACCGTCGTCGCCGACTTGGCCAACTCGATGGTTTGGACCTTCAGTCCTGGTTCCAACACGATGACCCCGACGACGAACTTGAGTTACTCGATCACGCAACCGTTCCTCCGCGGCGCGGGACGCGCGATCGTTCTCGAGTCCCTGACGCGAAGCGAACGCCAGCTTCTCGCCAACGTTCGTCAACTCGCCTTCTATCAACAAGGTTTTTACGTCGGCGTTCTCACCGGTTCATCTCCCGTCTCGGCGCCTTCGAGCGGCGGCTATCCCGGCAGCGGGGTCGGCAACGCGCAAGTCGGCGGCTTCTACGGGCTCCTGTCAAGCCAAATCCGTATCCTGAACCAGGAAGCGAACGTTGCGTCGTCGGAAGACAACTATCAGCGTTATGAAGAGTACTTCGCGACGAGCCGCATCACCGACCGTACCGACGTCGATCGTATGCGTCAGAACTGGCTCTCTTCGCAACAAAGCCTCATCGAGTTGAAGGACTCCTATCGCGACTCCGTTGAAACCTATCTCATCTCCCTCGGGCTACCCCCCGATATTGAGAACGTCGTGATTCGCGACCCGTTATTGGATCAATTCGTCCTGATGCCGGAAACGCTTGAAAAGCTCCAGAACGACGTCACCGTCTTCTTGGCGTGGCTCCGCAACAAGGACAACGAGATCGTCGGCACGACGCGCGAACGCTATATTCGCTCGATCGACGAACTACGCAACCCCGAGCGTCCGATCACGCGTTTAACGACGGCGGATCTGCGCGCGATCTTCTCGGAATTCGATCAGCTCTTCGCGGCGGGTCTGAACGAGACGAACGCCGACGTCGACAACCTCGAACGCAACGTCCGTCCGCGACGCGTCGCAGCTCTTGAAGCGATGCGCGAACGCTTCGAAAAGGAAAATCCCGAGCTCGACAGCTCCTTCGCCGACTATCGTCTCTTTGACGAACGCGTCGTCGAAATCCGCAACGACCTCGATCGTCCTCAAGAGACGATCAACGAATTCGGAGTCGTCCTGAAGGCGCGCGGAGTCAAATACGACGTTGCGAAGACGCTCGAACTCATCAATCAGACGGCGCTCGCCTATTCCCCGAGCGATCTCGCGTCGATGATTATCGCCGGTCGTGAAAACCCGGAGGAAACGCCCTTCCCGTCGACAGTGACGTCCCTCGTCTCCGATCTGCACATGGAATCGGAACTCAACGATCCGATCCAGTTTAACGCGGACGAAATCGAAAACTCGATCAAGGAACTCGAACGCGATTTAGCGAACGCGACGGAGGAGAATCGCGCCGAACTGATGACTCGTCGTCAACAACTCGCCAAAAGCGTCGCTCAGCTTCGCTCCGGAAGTCTCATGCGCGACGACGTCTACCGCTTCTGGTTCAGTTCCTGCCTCACCAAGCTTTCCGAAGAGATCATGACGTTGCGTCTGGTACAAGCGCGCGCGCGTCTTGAATCGGTCGAACTCGCAATCGTCGACGTCGACTCCAACGACGCGTTCCGCGTCGCTCAGGAACGCCGTCTCGACTGGATGAACGTCCGTTCGAGCCTCGTCGACCAGTGGCGGAATATCGAGATCGTCGCCGATCAGCTCCGTTCAGAAATGAGCGTCAACGTCGGCGGTTCAATCTCCAACACCGGCAGCAACCCGGTGAAGTTCAACGGCAACAACGCGCAATTCACAACGGGCCTCCAGTTTGACGCGCCTCTCGATCGATTCATCGAACGCAACAGCTATCGTCAGGCGTTGATTTCCTACGACCAAGCGCGTCGTAACTATTACGCCTACGTCGACAACGTGCATCAGCAGCTTCGCAGTTCGATTCGCGCGATCGAATTAGCGCAAATCAACTTCGAACTTCAACGCGACAGCGTTTTGACGTCAATCAAGCGAGTTCACTCGGCCCAGCTTAACCTTACCAAACCGCCGACCGGTTCTTCTCGCGTCGGTTCGGTCAACACGAGCGCGGAAGCGTTGACGAACGCTCTCGAATCCCTCTTGAGTTCGCAAAACCAGATCATGACGACGTGGCTCCAATACCAGTCGCGCCGCATGAACCTCATGCTCCTCATGGGGATCTTCAACCTGGACGAAACCGGACGTTGGATCGATCCGGGAAATATCGATTCGAACCTTCTTCGCAGCTACGTCGCGGGAATCTCCGCGTCGCAGTCGCAGGACGCGCTCTCGGGCGTCGATCGACTCCCGACCTACGAGCAGCTCGCTGCGGGATATACGCGCGAAGCGTTAGCGGAAATGGGCGTTTCCGACGTCGCGCAAAACGATTCTGAAGGATTCGCGACAAGCGACGACTCAAACGGCGGCTACCAGCGCGCGCAAACCTTCGAAAAGTACGCGGAAGACGCGTTCGCCGCTCGCGACGAGCAGATTCTCCTGAGTCGCGCTCGAGCGGAAGAAGAAGAGAACGAAAAGAAGCGCGAATCTCTCGGACTCTTCGACGTCGACGCCAAAACCGACTCGAACGTTCCGATCGTCAGCGCCTCCTTCGACTCCGCGCGACGATAATCTCCGACCTATGATACGACAATAGAAAAGCGCCCGGAAGAGACGAGTTCTCTCCCGAGCGCTTCTTTTTTATCCCGCAGCGCGGCGCCGCGTCATTTCGCTTCTTCACCCTCCAAGGAGTAGAAGGCGACGTCCCAGACGCGCGCCAAATTCTCCGGAGTCTTCGTGATTTCCAGTCGGAAACGCTTCGCGCTGACGCGGTCAAACCTCATCGCCGCGATCGGGGATTCGTTCCCGACAACCTCCGCCTGGGGAATCGGCTGGAACGCGCCGTCCTTTTCGACTAAGAGACGGAAGTCGCTCAACGGGGTCTTACCCGTCGCTTGACCTGAAACGACGACGGCGGCGTTGATAGTCGTCGGCGCGTCGAAGGCGAAGTCGATCCAGTGTTTATCCCCTTTATCGCTCACCCAACGACAGGCGTTGTCGCTCAAGTCAAACTTACCGTCGTTGATATATTTTTTCGGGTAGTTGGCATTCTTATAGAGGCTCGAGACCTCGACTTGCGCGTCCAGGGCCAGATTTTTCGCGGTAGGAGCCTTATAAGAGAGGGAAAGCGCGCGCGGCGTGGGAGGCGCGACGCCCTTCTCCATCAACGCTTTCAGCTCGTCCAAGTGCGATTTATAGACGTCGCGCGGAAGACAATCGTGATTCTTACAAATCGACGCCGCCATACCGACGACTTCGCCCATCATCCCGCCGGTGCGCATAACGCGGATCGTTCCCAGCGCGATGTGCGTCACGCTGATATCGCGCCCCGCCATAAAGAGGTTGTCCACGTTCCGCGAATAGAGGCAGCGGTACGGGATCGCGTAAGGACGAATCTCAACCTGTTTGCAAATCGCGCGGAACTGCTCTTCAGGGAAATCCTTGAGATTCGACGGTTCGGGATAGTGCAAGTCGATTGACCAAGTCGTCGTCACAGACGCGTCGGGATACTCTTTCGCGCCGACAATATCTTGTTCGCGCAAAACAAAGTCGCCGAGAAGTCGACGCGATTCGCGTTTACCCGCGACGTACGCGACCCAGTTCAACTGCAGATTTTTAACCTTCTCCGCCCAGGCGCCCTGCATATGATTCTTCATATACGACCAATGTCCGTAAGCGGCGCGCAAACCGATATCGCGGATACGTTCCATATCCGTTATCTGGTTGTACGTCATCCCCGCTTCCCAGTCCCAGTCGCCGTGAACGGAGGGTTTGATCGTCCGTTCGTTGAACTGAATCGCCCAAGGAAGTTCCGGAAAACTCGTCTCATGCCCCGCGTCCGCAGTATTCCACTGAACCGAAGAACCCATTGTCAACGCGTCTCGTTTCTCCGGCGCGCTCGGCTCGTCGTATTCAGACTTCGCTTCGCGACCCATCGACCAATCAGCGCCCGCTAAAAAGCCGACGACTCCGTCCCCCGTGCAGTCCGCGAAGGTCTTTCCGCAGAAACGCGTCTCGCGACCCGTCTCGATATTGAACCCCTTCACGCTTTCGATATGAAGCGCGCCGTCGACGCTCGTCGTCTTGACTTCGTCTATCTGAACGCCGAGGTATAGGTCGATATTCGGCTCCTTCTCCACAAGTTCGCGACGCTCTCCGTCCTTATAATGAGCCGCTTCACGCGCGTTTCCGCCGCCGTGAGGCCCCATAAGGTACGTCAGATTCCCCAAATTCGGATAAGGAAGTTGGTTGACGTCGCCGTTGAGGTGCACGCGAATTTCCGTACTGCCGTTCCCCCCTAAAACAGGGCGATCTTGCACGAGCGCGACGGTCGCGCCAAGACGCGCCGCGCTAATCGCCGCGCAAGTTCCCGCGAGTCCGCCGCCGACCACCACGAGATCGTACGTCTTACCGTTCCCTGCGGCTTCGGGCTCCGCAGGAAGTTTCAACGCTTCGCGACGCAACTTCGCAAGCTCCGCAAGGTCGTTCGTCGGCTCGTACTTCGAATCGACCGGCACAAAAAAGAGCGCGTCGACGCGTCCGTCAAAGCCCGTGAGATCGCGCAACGCGACGTCGACCGCGAGCTTATCGCCAATCTTGACGACGTCTCCCTTCTGCCACGCCCATTCGAGAGATTCCGTTCCGAATTCCGTTTGGAGCGCTCTTCCGTCGACGACGACTTGAAAACGACCGGGCGCGTAGTCGGTCGTCCACGGGGCGACCCAGTTTCTTGTACGGGCGTAGACGCGGTAACTTCCCTTTGCGGGGAAGGCGACTTGGACGGTAGCGTCCGCGACGGGATTACCCCATCCGTGCGCGATCAAGTACGGGGAACCGACGAGCCCGACGGACTGCGTGTCGATTCCCCATCCGCCCTTCTCCGAGAAGCTTTCCGCTTCGATGTAGAGGGCGTTTGGAATCGATTCGAGAGTCTGGGCGCGCGCGCCGACGCACGGAAGCGCGAAACACGCGGCAAGTAATAAAAAGGACTTTAACTTATTCATTAACAGCAGCCTCCGTTTAGGTGGATGGAACGCGCGTCAGCGCGTTTGGCGATTATTCGTAGATGAAGAGAGCGGACAGATTGGCGTCGCGATCGGCGACAGCGCGCAGCCAATACGCTGGGGCGGCGTCAAGGACGACCGTTTTCGTCGCGCCAGCGGGGATCTCGACGGAAGCGAACTCGCGCCAATCTTCCAAGCAGGTCGGATCGGCTTCGACGCGCACGACGACGGGCGTATCGGAATGATTGGTAATTTCGACGCGTTTCTTATCGAATCCGACGGCAAGAATCGGATCGGACGGTTCGTCCTTAACGACGTTCGTTTCGCGCCAGACGTAGCCTTTTCCAGTCGGTTTGCCGAGGCGCCACAACTCGTCGATCGCGCCGAGCCAAAGGGCGCACTCTCCGTCTTCGGAACGTACGATGCGGCTCGAATCGTCGCTCGCGTCCTTCTTCACCCCCGCGAGAACGAGAAGTCCGCGATAGGACGCGTAGTCGACGATCAAGGAAGAATCGGTGGAGATAGGTCGCAGTTTCGGGAAACCGCCGGCGTTTTCCGCAGGAAGTTCGTAGAAGGTTCCCGCGACGTGGAAGAGGTCGCGTTCAGTCGCGATTTCACGATCCAAACGACTCGCCACCGGAAGATCGGCGCGCGCCGCTTCTTCCGAACCGATCGGCAATCGATAGCGCTTGCCGCCGTAATGCGCCAGGACGCTCATGTCGTCGATCGTGCAGAGGGACGGGTCGACGGGCTTCGCGTCGACCATCGCCTTAATACGGGAAATAGTCCCTTGCTCGCCCCCTTCGAATTTACACTCGACGCGTTCGAGCGCCGTGCCCGACTCGTTGAGTTCGTAGTATCGTTCGCTCGCGACCTTTCCGTCTTGAATATTCTGGGCGACGACGGCCAAGCGATCGACGTCGGCGCGAGGCCACATCCGCGCGGTCAAGAAGGATGACGCGTCGGAGGGCGCGGCGAGTCCGTCGAAGATCGGGGCGCGATCGGCGGCGAGGCGTTCGTCCTTATTGTTATAGTGGAAGAAACAGGTTGCGCCGCTCAATTTCGCGTTGCAGCGAACGCGGATCCATTCTCCCTTATCCTCAGGAGAGAAGGAAAAGAAAGCGTACCCGCCGTCGGCGGTCGACGCGACGCTCTCGCGCTTCAATTCGCGCCAATTTCCGTCCCCCTTCTCGTCGACTTCAAAGACGAGCGTCACTTCCTTTGGAGAGCCTTCCGCAGCGTCGAACTTGAAGAACGCGTTGCGAACGTCGTAACCGGCGAAGAGATACGGATCGGAGGGGGCGTCGACGTCCGTCGCGTCGTTGAACCACACCGCGCCGCGCCCAAGGGCCGGACCAAAGGAATCGATTTCAGACGGTTCGACAAACCAAAGGTTCGACTGGCTCCGACCGGGCCCCTTAACGCCTCCCTTGAAGGGGCTCGAATTCAAAAATTCGTTCTTCGCCGAATCGTCACAGCCAAAGACGACGCGACCGTTCCAAAGCGCGAAGTCCCCGATTACCTTCAAATACGTCGACCGCGGGCGAATTCCTCGCGCTTTGCTCGGACGGAAATCGCTCGGGAAGCTCCAGAACTGACCGTGCATCGTCGCCAGGTAATCGTCCGGGTCGCCAATCTCGCGAATACGCGGCCACTCCGTATTCCAGCCGTGCGCGCCGTCGTAGCAGTGCGACGCTTTCGGAAGACGATACGTCGTCCATTTGCCTTCGTCAAGAACGTAAAGGAGGACGGATCGGACGTCCCAGCCAAGAGACCACAATTCTTCTTCGCCGGTCTTACCTCCGTAAATACCATCCGGTCCCGTCGCCTCGGTGAATTGAGAACGTTGCACGACCTCCCAGCCTTGATCGGGACCTTCGCCCGTCCATTGCGCTAAACATCCGGAAGGAGTCGTGGGATCTTTGCGCGCCGCCGCCGAATTCTCGCCGTTGTTCGTATAGACGAGACGACGTTGAGACATGTACCCGCCCTTGCCGTGATAGCCGGGAAGAACGTCCTCCGCCGCCGTCTTCGAACTGCTGTTCCCGTCTTTGCAAATAACGCGCGCTTCCAGCGTGTCGACGTCAACCTCGTACAGGCCTTCTTCCATCGTCATGAAGTAAACTTTATGTTCCGGATCGAGCCACGAACGCGCTACGGCGGTCATGCGGCCCGGCATGTCTTTGGGCTGAATCGTCCGCACGTTCCCCTGCGCGTCAATCGCGTGGAGACCGATGAAAAGTTGGTTCGATTCGCGATGAATCATTCGGTTGGCGTTCGTTCCCCCTACGCTTTCGGGACGAATCGTCTGGCGGAGCGCCGCGTCGATTTCATACAGTTTATCGGAAGAACCGTTGGGAAGGTGAGGACCGTACGTTATCACCCAAAGGCGATCCGCCCAAGGAACGACCGCTCCCGTCCCACATTCCCCTTCGTTGTTGTAATATGCTAAGGTCGGATAAATTCCGCCAAAGTCGCGCGGTTCCCGCGCCTCCTCCTGCGCAAAAAGGCGCGGCCCCAAAGTCGCGGCGACGCATGCCAACGCAAAACAAGTCTTGCGAACAAGGCTTTTCATCATATTATAGAACTCCCCCAAAATCATACTTGTTATAAAAACGCGCTCCGTCGACCGCTATAGTCGAGAGGAGCGCTTTCATTAATTATCAACGATCCGCGTCAGATTCCAACGGGAACGTTCGCGGGCTCTTCAGAAGAATCGAAGGTGAAGTCCGCGGCGGATTCGCCTTTGTCGCCGACTTCAAAGCGCAACTCGCCGCTATTGGCGCGCGGAGGAAGGTTGTACGGACATTCCGCAGCCTCGGTTTCCCCTTCGATTGGATTCTCCGACGCATTGGGATCGCTCCATGAGAGGAAGACGGCGTAAGGGCCGGGGACGACGCCCTTCTTATTCGTCTGGGCGAGGCGCAGGGAATATTCGCCGTTCTTGTCGGTCAAGCCCATCGCAACGGGGGCGACTTGATCTCCCCCAGCGGCGGATTGGAAGACGACGCGGATATTCTCCGCAGGCTCTCCGTCGACGACAATCTTACCAGAGACGGGGACGGTATGGGGCCCGCATCCGCACGCGCCGAGCGCTAAAAGGACGACGGCAACCGCCGCCGTCGCAAACTTTGCAATCTTCATTCGTATTCTCTCCTATTTTTCACTTGGCTACCTTACTCACAGACTCGAACGCGTTTCACCGTCGGCGACCGCGCACATGCATCCCCAAACGCCGATATCGTAAGGAGGAGAACCGGAACCGATCCATCCCGTGCCGACGTTGATCGTCTGTGAGATGAAGCGAACGGAACCGTCGAGGAGCGCGGCGTTATTCCCGCCCGAATGATACGAACCGGCGGAACGACCGCAGAAGTAGGTATTTTGAGGAGCGCTGAGTCCGCACGTGTTCAAGCATGTCGTCCAATCCTGAGCGTAAAGGGTCGCGGCCTTCGGGGAACAGGTGTACACGTGGTTCGACGGAACGGACGCCCAGAAGGTGCCGCGTCGAGGCATTTCCTTCGGTTGATGATGTTCGGTAAAGATCGCGGTGTTAGAGGTTCCGTCGGTCACGGACGCCATCGTTTCAAACCTTAAAGAAAGCTTTCCGCCGTCGGCTCCCGTCACAGATCCAAGATGGACGGTATGGATGGCGCCGCGAAGAATTTGACGATTCGACGCGCCCCAGTCGTCCCACCACCAGGTGCCGCCGGTGTTCGAACCGCCAATCGCGCGATAGGAAGTCGTCCAAATATCGAACTTCGTATAATTGCTGTGACCGTCGTCCGTCGCGGGCTGCATCTGTTGACCGACTCCCGGATCGCTCGGACATTCATAAATCTGCATACGGAGTTTGGCGAGTTCGCGATTCTTACCCTGATTCATCGCGTTCACGGAGCCGGGAGTCTGATTTTCCAATCCAGCCGCGCCAAAATACATATCGTACGCGTTTTCCTGTTCAAGGAAGGGCAAGAGCGAAACGCCCCACACGGAAAACCAACGCCACAAACTGGCGGTGCTGTTCCCATTATCGCGCATAACTGCCGCCGCAGGCATCGTGCCGTTCACGTCGGAGTAGTTTTGCACCGCGAGCGCGAGTTGGCGAAGCTTATTGGAGCACTCCATACGCCGCGCCGCTTCTCGCGCCGCCTGAACTGCGGGAAGAAGAAGTCCGATCAATATGCCGATGATGGCGATTACGACCAATAGTTCAACTAAGGTGAACCCTTTTTTCTTAGAAAAACAGACCATGATTAGTCCTCAGAGAAAATGAATAAAATCTGTACAACTTAAAGCGTAAATCTAGATTGTATTAAAAATTATATAAAAATCCAGCCCCTTGCGGTCTATGATCTTCGAAAATATGCGCCTCCCTCCCCTCCGCACATTCGGGATATTCGTCATTTTTTTAAACGCGCAATGCGACTCAAATTTGAGAATTGCATTTTATGGGAAAAAAGTGGGATTGATTTTTTTTTTGAAAAGACCTATTCTTCCCGGCGTGACGCATGACTCGATAGACGACGCAAGGAAGCGCGGTCGTCGATCGGCAAGGAAGCGATTTTGGCGCATGGACGCGCCGGTCACGACCTCGCAAGGAAGCGATTTCGGCGCATAGACGCGCCGGTCATAATCTCGCAAGGAAGCGATTTCGGCGCATGGACGCGCCTATTATGATCTCGCAAGGCCTAGACGCGCGCTAGGTCGTTGTGCGTTTTAGAACGTATGGAAGCGTTTCGCGGCGCATGGACGCGCCGTTTCTTTTTTGGAGGCTTAACGTAGAGATGCAAGCATTGCTCATTCTGGCTGGCGGAGTGACAGCGTTAGGCGGCTCAATCCTCTTGAGCGCCATGTGTCGTCTCTTTTTTTCGAACCCACGTCCCCAACCCGTCGAAGCAGATCGTCTATTAAAACGCGAAGAAGCGTTTAAACGTTACTATGAAAACGCTCAGGCGCGACTCGACGAACAACGACGCGAACTCGACGTCCTCACTGAGCGCGCCGTTCAAGCCGCGCAATCTCTCAACGCGGCGCTCGAATCCTCGTCTCCGCGCGCGACGCGCAATCGTCGCGCAGAAAAGACGCTCGACCCTGTCGCTCCCTTTGAGTTTCTCGAATTTTCGCCGGAACACGCTCGCGGAAGTCGAGGGTAAGCGATGTTTTCCGTTTCTTTAGACGCGTTCAACGGCCCCCTCGACCTCCTCTTGTATTTGGTGCGAAAGAGAGAGCTTGACGTCTTCGCCATACCGATCGCGGAGATCGCCGACCAGTTTCTACTTTTCCTTGAAACCCTGGAAGAACTCAATCTTGAAACGATCGGCGACTTCATCACGACGGCGAGCGCGCTTATCGAAATCAAGTCCTTTCAGGCGCTTCCAACGGAAGACGAAAAGTCGAACGAAGAAATCGAAGACCCGCGCCGCGACCTCGTTAAGCAGCTCTTGGCATACCGCAAATTCAGCGAAAACGCGGGACTTCTCGAAGAACGCGGTCGCAACTGGCAGAAACGCTACCCGCGCCTCTCGAACGACCTCCCCGCGCGCGAACGCAATTTGGCGGAAGAGCCGATTCACGACGTCGAACTCTGGGATTTAGTCGGCGCGTTCGGTCGCATTTTGCGCGAAAAGACGCCGGTTTTCCATCACTCAATGAAAGGGGACGACACGCCGACGGCGGTTCACGCGCAGCGCGTCTACACACGCCTCAAAAAAGAACGACGCGTCGAGTTCTCATCCCTCTTCACCGAAGCGGATCGGAAGGCGACCCTCGTGGGAATTTTCCTAGCGATCTTAGAGTTGGCGCGTCACGGCTACGCGTCGGTCGAACAAGAAGTCGCGTTTGGCGAAATCACCGTCTCCTATCGCGAGACGAACAAACCCTTCGACCTTGCGCCCGTCGCGACTCTAGCGCAGGCAAGTTAAAAGAATAAAGAAAAGCGCCTCGAAGCTTAACCTCGAGGCGATTCTTATTTCTTGGTCTAAAGCCGCTCATTCGC
Organism: Planctomycetaceae bacterium; assembly: GCA_004556055.1. Taxonomy (GTDB): domain Bacteria; phylum Planctomycetota; class Planctomycetia; order Pirellulales; family Thermoguttaceae; genus RUG369. Next base: position 24,362 of record SFIW01000003.1, on the reverse strand, counting down.
CGTCGCGGGAACGGCTGCCGTCGACGCCGACAATCTGAAGATATTCGCGCTCCTTAGCGTGCATGATCGGCGCGTCTTCCGGCGAATGGTCGTCGTATCCGACTAAGTGGAGCGCTCCGTGGACGACGTACAAGAGGAGCTCGTCCTCGGGAGGCCATCCGTAATCTGCGGCGCGTTCGACCGCGACGTCGGAACAAACGACGATACTCCCTTCCAAGAGCCCCGCCTCCGGGTCGTCTTCGAGAGGAAAGGCGAGGACGTCGGTGGGATAATCGTGTCCCAGAAACTGCACGTTCATCTTGTGCATCGGTTCCGAGGCGATCACAACGATCTCGATCGATCCATGGGTCACGTCGGCGTCCTCAAGGATCGCCGCAACGGCGCGGCGCATCCTCTCGAAATCGACTTTGAGCGTCGTCTGTTCGTCGACAAAGTCAAAAACAATTTCTTCCTTTCTTTTAACCATATACTAAACCCTAAAGGCATCAAGTGTGCATACGAATAATTGAAGAGGCGTCGCTCGTCGAGCTGTCGCCGTTAGCGACGTAGGACGACTTGTCGAGAGCCTTTTCGATCTTGCTCTCGTCGCGCGACTCTTTCGGTTCCTTAGACTCCTTCGGCGGGTCGGGATACTGAATTCTCGAATGTCGACTCGCCAATAAGGAGGTGACGAGACTTTGCTGAATCGTCTGTATTTCGCCAAAGGTTAATCCGGAATCGCGGAATTGTCCGTCCTCGATTCTCGGGGCGGTGATCTTTCTCACCAAGCTCTCGACGCGACCCGGAGACCAATCGGTTAGCGAACGGCTCGCGCTCTCGACGGCGTCGGCGAGCATGAGAATCCCCGCCTCTTTCGTCTGAGGAATCGGACCGGGATAACGGAACGGGGCTTCGTCGAGTCGCGCGTCGGGATCCTTCTCCTGCGCCGCCTTGAGGGCGTTGCGGTAGAAGAAGCTCACGAGCATCGTGCCGTGATGCTGTTCGATCAAGTCGATAATTTCGCGCGGTATGCGATATTTCTGCGCCAAGTTGACCCCGTCCTTAACGTGAGCGACGATAACCAACGCGCTCATGCGCGGCTCAAGATCGTTGTGGATATTATACCCGCTTTGATTCTCCGTGAAATACTCCGGATTCATCATCTTGCCGACGTCGTGGAAATACGCGCCTACCTTAACGAGGTACGAACGCGCGCCGATCGCCTCCGCGGCGGCTTCCGCAAGGGTCGACGTTTGGATCGAGTGATTATACGTCGCCGGCGCGCGTTGATTCAATTCGATCATCAGCGGATGCGAAGGGTTCGCATATTCTAGGAGCTGCATCGGCGTGACGACGTGGAAATACAACTCGACCATCGGGAGAAGACACGTCGTAAAAACGCCCCCCATGAATCCCCATAAAGCGTGATAGAGGGATATCACGACGGAGTAGCGCAAGTCGTCCAGTAAGAATCCCCACCCGCTTGTCTCAGGATCGGGACGCATGTAGTCGTTGACGATGAGCTCCGCCGCGATCGATAGGAAGAAAGCAAAACACCCCGCGTCGAACGCCAGGAAGACAAGCTGGAGCCGCGTGCGCACGCTTCGCGCTAAGAAAGCGACGAAGACGGCGACTCCGCAGAGGGTCGTGAACATCTCCATTCCCCCCGCGCCGGACATGGTGAGCATGAAGGAGAGGAGAACGCCGACCGTCAGCGCGACGCTCCATGTCGTGGCGAAGGTCGTGAGTTCGACGAGAATCACGATCGGCACGAGCTCGATCATGAACCCAGGATTCGGCCAAATGAGCTGGAAGAGGCGTCCGAGGAAGAAGAAGAGGACGAGAAGCGCCAAAAACGCCACTTCGCGCTTGAACGTCATTCGGTACTGATTGACGCCCTGCATGAGTCGCCGACGCGTCAGAATGAAGTAACAGCTAATCAAAAGAAGGAAATTGAGCGCGAAGGTCGACGTAAAGCGAATCACGCGAGCGATCGCGGGACGCGATTTGAGATAACTTCTCCGCTCCGCTTTGAGCCAATCGTATTCGTTCATCGAAATGCGATCGTTGGCGTGAACGATCGGATCCCCGACGACGAAGTACTGGCGCACGTCGCCGACTTTTCCCATCTCTTCAAGCTGCGCGTATTTCGTATTGACCAAATCCTCCGAGAGGGTCTCCGGGGGCGACTTTCGAATTCTTTCAAAGAAGAGATCCACGAGTTCGTGGTCGTGGTCAAAGAGGGTGTTGAGCTGATTTTTGACGACAAGACCATTTCCGAAGAGCGCCTCGGGGGTGCGAACCAGGACGGCGTGGAGCTTGCGGTCGATATCAACGGCCAAATGTTTTCCGTCGGCATGGGGAACCGCCCGCTGCTCCAGGGAATCAGTCTTCGCCTGGAGCGCGGCGTTATGCGTCGGATCCTCGTCCGCGTTCGAGGTCGCTTTGCGATCCGACGCGGGTCCGATATTGTAGACTTTGATGACTTCTTGATTTCCCGAGTTGACGGAATGGAGAGTCTTCAGGACGCCATATTGCTCGAACGGAGCAAAAGTTTTATCCAAAATAGAGCTGAAATTAGCAAGGTCGACGTCCTCTTCAAAAAACTCTTGGAATTTCTTGAGCGCGCGCGCTTCGTCGTCAAAGGTCGGATGGGCGGGAAGATATTGCCTTAAAATACGATGTTCGTCGTTCCGAGCGCGTCGAAGATCGACGATCCCTAAAATCGCGCGCAATTCCTGACGCATCGTCTGCTTGTAGGATTCTAATTTAGAGAGATCGTTAGCATAATAATGGGGCGTTCTCTTGAGAGCGAGACTTTTATTCTCACTCGTCTGCCATGCGTTCACGGCGCTAAAGGGCGTGTTGCACACGACGTCGCGATCAGGAACTGAAAAGAGTCTGAAGCGTAAGGGCGGATCCCACGCGCCGCTAATCGCGGTAATGAGAAGCGCCGCTAAGAGGATTAACCCGAGCTTTTGCAGGCCGTTGTCCTCGAGGATAAGGCGCTTGCATCGCTGGGTAAATCCCTCGTATTCAATGCGCGAGGCGACGCGCTGCGCTCGCGTTCTCACGCGTTCGGTAGAAGCCATATAACGACGATCTCCTAAAAACCGCGCTGCGGATCTCGAACGTCTTCCTTGCTCGCGTTCGAGTTCTTCGCGGCGCTTACTTCATCAGCTAACGCGTCGAGACTGTCGGTCTCTTCCGGCGCTTCGCCGTCTCGTCGACGTTCCGAGACGCACGTTTCCGCAAAAGCGTCCGCTGCGCTCATAACGCGAGCTCGTCGATCCCCGCGCGGTCGACCGCCGACATATTCGCTTTCGTCAAAATCCTTTTCGTAAGCGTCGACAATCTTTTGAACGAGCGCGTGGCGAACTATATCCTCGCGTCCTAACGTCATAAATCCTATTTCGGAAACGCCGCGCAGTCTTTCAAACGCGTCGACGAAACCGTTGCGAACCGATCTCGAAAGGTCGGATTGCGTCGCGTCGCCGCAAACGACGACGCGCGAGTTGTAGCCCATGCGGGTAAGAAACATCTTCATCTGCGCAATCGTCGTGTTTTGCGCTTCGTCGAGGATGATATAAGCGTCGTTGAGCGTTCTACCGCGCATGTACGCCAACGGCGCTATTTCGACGCGCGAATCTTCTATGAACTGACGGAGAAGATCCGCCTGCGTCATATCCGCCAACGAATCGAAAAGCGGACGAAGATACGGATTGATCTTTTCCGCCAAATCGCCAGGAAGGAACCCGAGATTCTCGCCGGCCTCCACCGCCGGACGAACGAGCACTATGCGTCGCGATTCGCCCGTGCGGAGCGCTTCGACCGCCCGCGCCGCCGCAAGATACGTCTTACCCGTGCCCGCTGGACCCGCGCAGAAGAGAATCTCCCTCTCCCTGAGAGCTTCGCAATATTTCGCCTGACCCGCCGTCTTCGCGCGGATCGTCTTACCCCCGTAAACTTCGAACGGAACCGTCGCGGAGATCTGCTCCCCGCGAACCACCTCGTCAAGAGCGCGCCCGACGTCGTCGGGAGAAAGGGGCGCGCCGTCGCGATCAACCCAGCGCTGCAACTTTTCGAGGAGATACGCGCAGCGTCGCGCGTTTTCCTGACTCTCCGAACGGACGATGATTTTCCCTCGTTCTTCGTCGAGGGAAACGCGCACGCCCAGCGCCTTGCGAATCTTGCGCAAGTGTTCGTCGCTCGCGCCAAAGACTTGACGCAAAACGCGACCGCTGAGCGCAACTACCGATAATTCTTCCATAAACAATCTCAAAAATCAAGGAAGGCGATTAAAAAGGCCAAACGTCCCCCAACGCTTCGCGCTGAAGAGCGGCAAGCTCTCGAGTACCTTTCTTCGCAAGCGACAAGAGCGCCGCAAGTTCGTCGTCGTCGAAGGTCGCTTCTTCTCCTGTTCCTTGAATCTCGACGAATCGTCCCCCGCGCGTGGCGACCACGTTCATATCGACCTCCGCCGCAGAATCCTCCGCGTAACACAAATCGAGAAGCGCGCGACCTTCCACAAGACCGACGCTCACTGCGGAGACGGAATCCCTAAGCGGAAAGCGCGTCGGATCGGGAAGTCGATCGCGAATCGATGCGAGCGCGTCGATCAACGCCACGCAGGCGCCCGTCACGCAAAGGGTTCGCGTGCCTCCGTCCGCCTGGAGAATATCGCAGTCGAGATAGACGGTGCGAGGCCCGAGCGCTTCGGCGTCGAAGACGGCGCGGAGAGAACGCCCGATCAACCGTTGAATCTCCGTCGCCCGACCGTCGGGACGATCCATGCGCGGTTTGCGCGTCGACGTGCTCGACGGCAACATACGATACTCGGCGGTGAGCCACCCTCGCGTTGGAACCGCGCCCCCGCGTTTCATCCAATCGGGAACGTCCTCTACGACGCTCGCCGTACAAAGAGCCGTCGTATTTCCCGAAGAGATCAGAACGCTACCCGCCGCGTTGGTGAAACCGCGTTGAATCTTGACGTCGCGGGTCTGATCAAAAAGGCGTCCGTCGACGCGAACAAAAGGATCGCTCATTCTTTACCGCTCCCATAGAGACCTTGAAGCGCAAGGGTCGTCCACGTTTCAAACCGTTCCGGCGCTTCGGAAATTTCCTGTAACAATTCGTCGACGCGCCTAAAACGAGCGTCGAGTAAGTTCTTTTCGCGCGACCGCAAACGCGGAGCCTCCAGCTCTGCGACGCAAACGACGCCTAGGTGCGCGCGACCAACCTCGGAAAGGTCGTCGTTCACAAGACCGACCTGTTGGAAGGCGCGGATCGGGGCGTCTAAAATCACCTCTTCCGCGATCTCGCGACGCGTTCCCGCCTCGAAAAGATCTCCAGCCGCCGCGTCCGCGTCGTTGATATGGCCGCCTACCCCGACGCTCCACTTCGAAACAAGACGCTTCTCGCCTTGACCGGGACCGCGTAGATACGAAAAAACGCTCCGCTCGCCTTCCTCAGTCGTATGCGTAAAGAGGACGTAAGGGATCAGCTGCTTATAATTGGAATCATGTTCCGCGTCTCCTCGACGCAGGAAAACGAGACGATCCGACGTCGCCAACGCTTTCCACTCGTCCATCGCTGTCGAAAACCCCTGAAAGACCCCAAGTTCGCGAAAAACGCTCGTCGGAATTGCGAGAACTCTCTCTTCGTCCTTCGCGCAACGCGCCTCCTTTTCGCTAACTTCCATCCGCCTCACTCCTGACGTATTATCGCATTATAACGATTACAACAAAAAGGCAACATAAACTACCGATACGATATTATAGCGGAATCAAGCTACAGGGTAAGAGGGTCGACGAATATGCGTCCATCTTCTATCTATCGTTTTCTAAAATATTATAAAACAATAGTTTACAGAACAAACAATTCTTTTAGTTCAGAAATAATCGAAAAAAAGCTGCGCGCGTATAGGTATAAAGAATCGGTTCGAAGAGCCTTTCGACATGGGCGTCTTCAAACCGATTAAAACAAAACGTCGCGATCAGTAAATAAGGTTCTAGTAGATCAGAGTTGTCGGAACACGAGAGGTCATCGTTGGCTGCGAAGTCGCGGCGCTCGGATGGGGAAGAGTCTCGGGAGCCTGAGGCTGAACGTTTTCGGGAGATCGCGCGAGCTCAACGGAGGACGCGGCGGGATTCTTAAGCGCGGTGCGGCGCGGGAGTCGGACGACTTCCGATTCGCGCGAACCCGACGCTTCGCCGCCCCAGTTGACGATGCAAATAATCTCCGCGCCCTCCAAACCTCGGCGTCTAAGCGCGGCGAGAGCCTCTTCAAATTGTTCCTCTTCAAGTCGGAAAACCTCCGCCGTTTGCGGGTCGTAACCGGGCGCAAAAGTCGTGGAACGAATCGCGTCGTTCGTCGGAGAGGCGGACGCGACGAGAGCGTCGTTATTCTGCGCGACGGGGGCGGTTTGCTCCGGGATCTGATTCTTCCTATCGAGGGGCGTCGCGTTCCGTGCGACTTCGGCGCTCGGCGTCGGCGTTGGAACCGGGAATTGCGCAAGGGGCGCGTTCGCTTCGGGAAGAGTCGACGCGGAGTTGGGAGCCGCAAAATTTTCGTTTAAGGCGAGAGCCGAACGCGAGTTCTCCGCAGATTCAGGGGTCGCTTCTTGAGTCGAAGTCGGTTCGTCGGCGCGCGGGAAAGCGTCCGCGACGGGGAACGCGTCTTCGCCAAACTGGAACCCTGCGTTGTCGGAGAGCGCGGTCGCGGCGGCCTCGGAACGCGCAAACGCGTCCTTCGCGCTCGTCGGGAACTCTTCCTCGCTTGACGACTCGCCTGTCGCTCCGTCTAGCGCAGATTCTAGTTCAACGCGATTGGGCAAATCAACGTTCTGAGCGGCGAGTTCGACGAAAGCGTCCGGCGCTGCGGTCGGTTCGGAAAGGGAAACCGCGACGCTCTGATCGTCCGTCAGCAAGGAATATTGGGGAGTCTGCGCGGGGGCGGTATCTTGCGCGACCGCCTTTTCACGGTCGAGAATCTCGAGTCGCTTGATCGCGGAATCGATCTCCGCGTCGGTTGCCGCCGCGTCAAATTTACCCGCGATCTGATCTCGATAGACCGTCGTCAAATTGCGATTCGACAAGAGCGTTTGGGCCATGATCGACGCCGTAACGACGATTCCTTCCCCTTTCTCATTCGTCGCCGCGAGAACGCCCGCGACATAGTAACGACCGTTGCGCTTTACGAAGACGGGAGCTCCGAGAACTCCCTGCGCTTGGGGATTTGTCACGATCGCGTACGAGGCGTAGGAGCTCTGCCCGTCGGGCGTCTCGAAGAATCGTCGGAAATCGACGTTGAGGACGTCGCGAGAGGTCTTGGCGACGTCGGCTCCGCTGCGAAGCGCGGTGAAGCAACGATCGCCCGCGTTGAGGGGAGTATTCTTAGGCAAGAACGCGGCCGGTTTAATCGCTTCCGAAACTTGCGCCGCAACGTAAGCGATCCCCGTTTGCTGATCGCAGAAGACGCACTGCGCTCCCGTCTTCTCGATCTCGCCCTTCGACGGATTCCACACTTCGAGGGTCACGCCAGGATAGAGCGCGGGCTCGTCGATCCCTTTGAAGGGCAAAGCGGCGACGGCGACAAGCGCTTCGCGATATTGCGAATTGTAGTGAATGACGACCCCGGCGGTTTCACGCTCGACGCCCCCTTCAGGATTCTCGACAAGGACGCGAGCGCACGCGCGTTCAAGTCGCTCTTCGCCAATAAGATCAGAAATCTCTTCGGTGCGCGAGTCGAGCGCTGAGTAATCGATTTCGTCTTCCGTCGCGGAGTCTTCGCTCGCGATACCGTCGGCGACTTGCGCGCGAAAATCGGGCGTTAGGAGGCCGCGAGTCGGCGCGGGACGGGTCGCGACGAGTTTGTCGAGCGCTTTTGCGCTCGGATTGGCGGCGACGGCGTCGCGACCGCGTTGGAAGAGACGCAGGAGACGTTTCGTCGTCGCGCTCACGTCGTCTTGACCAACGACCGCTCGTCCGAATTCCTTCCCGTCTAGAAGAAGGACGAAGGTCGGAGTCGTCTCCACGCGATATAGCGAGAAGAGGGACTCGGCGTTTGGCGAGCGTTCGACGCGCTGAATCGGGTAGTTCTTCAGTCTCATTTTATCGGTCAGCGCCGAAGTCGGGGCGCACTTCGGATCGTTTTTGTCGGTAAACTCAAGGAGAGTCAAGCGCAGCGCAAACTCCGACGTCTGCGAATACGCGTGAGTGCGCCAACTAGGCTCTGCGGCGCGCGCGCTCGTCGAAAAGACGCAAGAGGCGCAGAAGAGGGCGGCGGCGGCGAATATCAACGCGCGCGTCCGTTGCGCGCGCGAAGCAAAACTCTGTTTCAGGGTCATCGAGTGTCAAGCTCCATTATTTCAGCGTTCCGTCCGCTCAACGCGCTTCGTCGCGCGCGTCCGCGGAACGCCCCGAACTCGGCGTTCGGACAAATCCATTCGTCGCAACTGTAGACAAAGCGCGTTCTTAGCGCAAGCGCAAAAATACGCCGACTTGTTTTAACGCGCGTCTCTAGTACACTCATACGTAAGCGATCCTTCTATAAAGAAGCGGCGATTGCCTCCGAGCGCCGCTTTTGCTTCAAAATATCCACAAAGGAGACCGGTTGTGAAATATATCCATGTTAAAGGCGCGCGACAAGACTTGCCCGCAATAATCCAAGGGTGTATGCGACTTCCTTCCCTCGACGTCGCGGCGGCGCGACGCCTCGTTTGCAACGCCGTCGATCTGGGCGTCGTCTTTTTCGACCACGCGACCTGTTACGGAAAGAACGGCGAAGCGGAAACGCGTTTCGGCGAAGCGTTCGTCGGATCTGGAATCAAGAGAGAAGACGTCTTCATCCAATCGAAGTGCGGTATCTATCCTCAGCGTCAAGTCTTCGATTGGTCGCGCGGCGCTATACTTACGGCGGTCGACGAAATTCTCACGCGGCTCAAGACAGATTATCTAGACTCCCTCCTTCTCCATCGTCCCGATCTTCTCTTCGAACCGGACGAAGTCGCAGGAGCGGTTGAAGAGCTCTTTACTGCGGGCAAGATCCGCAACTTCGGCGTCAGCAACCTCTCTCCGACGCAATGCCGACTCCTCTCTCGATCCCTCAACTGCCCGATCGTTTTCAATCAACTCCAGTTGTCGTTGACGGAATCGCAACTCCTCGATCACGCCCTTTTTGTGAATAACAGGACGTCGGAATATTCGATCGATCGGGACTGCGGGCTCCTCGACTATTGTCGCTTAAACAATATTACGGTTCAGGCGTGGTCTCCTTTGCAATACGGCTTCTTCGAAGGAACTTTCATCGATAATCCGAAGTATCCAGGACTCAACGCCGCGTTGGAAGAGGTTGGTAAGAAATATGGTCTTTCGAAGGGAGCGACGGCGATCGCGTGGATTTTGCGTCATCCGGCGCAGTTCCAAGTGATTTTAGGAACGATGAATCCGGAGCGTCTCGCCGACCTTTGCCAAGCGACGGAAATAGAAATGGAAAGGGACGACTGGTACAAGCTCTATTTATCGACGGGTAAAATTCTCCCTTAAGGATATAGAGGGTTAGACAATGGACGGCTGGGAGGCGCGTTTTCGTACTGTTATTCATTGCCTAAAAGATGAAAATTCCCCTTGTTTTGTTATAGAAAAACATTACCAAAATTACCAAAACCCCCTTGTGTCAACTTGACAAAAAAGGCGTCAAGGGGTAGTATTATTAGTGGCGTAAAGACGTTTATAAGTTAGTTTGACCTAACGCGGAGTCTTGAGAAATTAACTCCGAAAAATGCGCGAGGGGAGCTGTCGACGAGTTGGTTTCGACGGTTGATCGCATCGCGCAAGGTTCATTTCTTGCGGAGTCGAGTCGACGTCTTTCGCTATCACGCTAGAGTAGTGGCGACGAACGAGGTTGAGCGTAAGGTTGACGCGTTCGTCATAATATTTTAACCGCGAAAGCATTACAGAATCTCAAACCATGGTCAATTTCCTTTGTTCATCAATCGGTAAGAAACTAATAATGAGCCTCTCAGGCTTATTCTTGTTGGTTTTCCTCGCTTTGCACGCCGGCCTGAACGCGTGTGCGCTCGTCTCGCGCGACCTGTACGGCACGGTCTGCGCGTTCATGGACACCAACCCCCTCGTGCAACTGATGGTTCCGGTGCTCGCGGGCGGTTTTATCGTTCACATCCTCTTCTCGCTCTTTGTGGAATTCCACAACTTAACCGCGCGCCCTCGTTCGATGCAATACGCCGTCGCCAATAAATCTCAGGCGACCTCTTGGGCGTCGAAGAACATGTTCGTGCTCGGGATCATCGTCCTCGGATTCCTTGCTATCCATCTCGTCAATTTCTGGTCCAAGATGCAGCTCCAGCACTGGATTGGCGGCGAAGGTCAGAACGCCTACGATCTTATCGTCAATCTTTTCTCGAAGTGGCAGTTCTGCGTCCTCTATCTCGTGTGGTTCTCCGCGATCTACTATCACGTCTCCCACGGGTTCTGGAGCGCCTTCCAGACGATCGGTCTGACGAACTCCCTTTGGATTCCGCGTCTTCAGTGTCTCGCGAAGATCTACGCGGAGATCGTTTTCCTCGCTTACGCCGCCGTCCCCGTATGCTTCCTTTTGGGCATTAGGTCCTGACGCTTTCGCGACGCGCAATTTCACGCGTCGACGTTCGGTACATTTTATTCTCACGAAGATATCGTTCACATTCTAACCACATAAAAGATAAAGACATGTCTGATCCTAAGCTGCAGTCTAAAATCCCGGCGGGCCCGTTGTCCGAAAAATGGACCAACTTCAAGGCTCAAGTGAAAGTCGTCAGCCCGGCCAACAAGCGCAAGCTGGATATCATCGTCGTCGGTACTGGTCTCGGCGGCGCGTCCGCCGCGGCGACCCTCGCGGAACTTGGCTATAACGTCAAGATCTTCTGCATCTCCGACAGTCCGCGTCGCGCTCACTCCATCGCCGCGCAAGGCGGTATCAACGCTGCGAAAAACTATCAGAACGACAACGACTCCGTCTATCGTCTCTTCTACGATACGATCAAGGGCGGCGATTTCCGCGCTCGCGAAGCGAACGTTTACCGTCTCGCTGAAGTCAGCTCCCTCATCATCGACAAGTGCGTCGCCCAAGGCGTCCCCTTCGCGCGCGACTACGGCGGACTCCTCGCCAACCGCTCCTTCGGCGGCGCCCAGGTCTCGCGTACATTCTATGCTCGCGGTCAGACCGGACAACAGCTCCTTCTCGGAGCTTACGCCTCTCTTAACCGCATGATTAAGTTGGGCAAGGTTCAATCCTACAACCGTCGCGAAGTCCTCGATATCGTTCTCATCGACGGTAAAGCCCGCGGCGTCATCGTCCGCAACCTCGTCACCGGCGAAATCGAACGCTACGGCGCGCACGCCGTCGTACTCGCCACAGGCGGTTATGGAAACACCTACTTCCTCTCCACCAACGCGATGAACAGCAACGGCTCCGCGCTCGTTCAGGCGTACAAGAAGGGCGCATTCTTCGCCAACCCCTGCTTCGTCCAGATTCACCCGACCTGTATTCCGGTTCACGGCGAGCAGCAATCGAAGCTCACGCTCATGTCCGAATCGCTCCGTAACGACGGTCGCATCTGGGTTCCGAAGAAAAAGGAAGACGTCGAAAAGCTCCGCAAAAAGCAAATCAAACCTTCTCAGATTCCGGAAGAAGATCGCGATTATTACCTCGAACGTCGCTATCCCGCGTTCGGTAACCTCGTTCCTCGCGACGTCGCTTCCCGCGCCGCTAAAGAACGTTGCGACGCTGGCTTTGGCGTCAACGAAACCGGTCTCGCCGTCTTCCTCGATTTCGCTGAACCGATCAAACGCCTTGGTCGCAAGACGATCGAAGAACGCTACGGCAACCTCTTCCAGATGTACGAAAAGATCACCGACGTCAATCCCTATGAAGAACCGATGCAGATCTACCCCGCGATTCACTACACGATGGGCGGTATCTGGGTCGACTACAACTTGATGACGACGATCCCAGGCCTCTACGCCCTCGGCGAAGCGAACTTCAGCGATCACGGCGGCAACCGCCTCGGCGCCTCCGCCCTCATGCAGGGTCTCGCCGACGGATACTACGTTCTTCCGTACACAATCGGCGATTACCTCTCTCACGAGATTCAGACGCCTAAGATCGACACGAAGAACAAAGCGTTCGACGAAGCTGAAAAGGCGGTCGTCGACAAGATTAACAAGATCTTCAGCATCAAGGGTAAGCAGACCGTCGACTCCCTCCACAAGAAGCTCGGTCACATCATGTGGGAATACTGCGGTATGTCCCGTAATGAAGAAGGCCTCAAAACCGCGATCAAGAAGATCGAAGAACTCCGCAAGGAATTCTGGTCCGACGTCAAGGTTCCCGGCGACAAGGCCGAATTCAACCAGGAACTCGAAAAAGCGGTTCGTCTCTCCGACTTCCTCGAAATCGCGAAGCTCATCGCCTTCGACGCCCTCAACCGTAAGGAATCTTGCGGCGGTCACTTCCGCGAAGAAAGCCAGACCGAAGACGGCGAAACCAAACGCGACGACAAGAATTACATGTACGTCGCCGCTTGGGAATACAAAGGCGAAAACCAAGATCCCGTCCTCCACAAGGAAGATCTTAACTACGAAGAAGTTCACGTTTCCACGCGAAACTATAAGGACTAGTGTGAATTCACTCTAACAAGTCCTAGTATTACGTAAAATTAACAATTAACTTTAGAATATTGTAAGAACGATGAAATTCACACTTAAAGTTTGGCGTCAGAAAAACGCTAAGGCGAAGGGACGTTTCGAAACCTACCGCGTCGACGGAATCTCGCCCGATACTTCGTTCCTGGAAATGCTTGACATTCTCAACAACAACCTGATCGAAGAAGGCAAAGAGCCGGTCGCGTTCGACCACGACTGCCGCGAAGGCATTTGCGGTATGTGCTCCCTTTACATCAACGGTCGTCCTCACGGTCCGGACGATCTCATCACGACCTGCCAGCTCCACTGCCGTAAATTCAACGACGGCGACACGATCACAATCGAACCCTGGCGTTCTGCGGCGTTCCCGGTCGTTAAAGACCTCGTCGTGAACCGCAACGCGTTCGACCAAATTCTCCAGGCCGGCGGTTTCATTACGTGCCCCGGTATCGTTCCCGACGCGAACGCTCTCCCGATCGCGAAGAAAGACGCCGACGAGTCGATGGACGCCGCGGCGTGCATCGGTTGCGGCGCCTGCGTCGCTACGTGCAAGAACGGCTCCGCGATGCTCTTCGTCGCCGCGCGCGTCTCTACCCTTGCGAAACTTCCGCAAGGCCGCGTCGAGGCCGCGAAACGCGCCAAAGCGATGGTCGCCAAGATGGACGAACTCGGATTCGGTTCCTGCACCAACACCGGAGCCTGCGAAGCGGAATGTCCGAAGGGAATCTCGATTTCCAATATCGCGCGTCTTAATCGCGAATTCCTCCTCGCGAAGATTCAAGACTAGTTCGTACTCCTTCGTCGCTTAGAATTTTGCAAGGTTAAGGTCGCTCCTCTCGAAGGTCGCGGCCTTATCTTGCGTTCAATGATATTTTGAAAGGTCGCTCCAATGCAGCAACTTCTTTCCAATGCGTTCGCTCTCCTCGCTACGACCGAGGGCACGACTGATTCCTCTGCTTTTATTGACTATCTGAAGAGCGTGTTCGTTTCCCCCTTCGGAAACGTGCTCTTTCTCGTCTTCCTCATCGCGTTCTTAGGCTACGCGCTTGGTAAGATCGAAATCAAAGGCGTCGGCTTAGGCGCCGCGGGCGTTTTCCTCATGGCTCTCGTCTTCGGACACTTCGGCGCGGGAAACAACTCCTGGTTCCATCAAATCGGACTCGTCACCATCGACGAAGCGAAAATGAAAAGCGCGATGAAGCTCGTTCAAGACATTGGTCTTCTATGCTTCGTCACCAGCGTCGGTTTCATTGCCGGTCCGAAATTCTTCTCCAACTTGAAGCGCAACGCGAAGTCTTACGCGTTCATCGGCTTCTGCGTGATCGGTTCCGCGGCGCTCGTTACCGCGATCATCATCATGTGTACGCCGATCAACGCCGCTATGGGCGTGGGCATCCTTTCCGGAGCCTTGACTACCACCCCCGGTTTCGCGGCGGCCCAAGACGCGCTCTTGTCCTATGAGAACTCGGAAGCGCTCATCAACGAAGTCACCGTCGGTCACGCGATCGGTTATCCCTTCGGCGTCGTCGGCGTCGTCCTCTTCGTCCAGATCGTTCCGATCATTCTCCGCGCCGACCTCAAAGTCGAACAACAGAAGCTCGTCGCTTCCTCCGATCAATCCGGCGAACGCGTCCTTCCCGCCAACCTTCTCAAGCTCGACCCGATGGGACTCGCTCCCTTCGCTCTCGCTATCTGCTTGGGTATCATCCTCGGTAAAGTCTCAATTCCGCTTCCCGGCGGCGCTAGCTTCTCCCTGGGCAACACCGGCGGCGCGCTCCTCATGGGCTTGATCCTCGGTCATTTTGGTCATCTCGGAAAGATCAGCATGGAGCTTTCCGCTGATTTCCTCAAGTCTTTCCGCGAATTCGGACTCATTATGTTCCTCATTGGCGCAGGCGTCCCCGGCGGAAACGGTTTTGTCGAAATCATCCAGGAACAGGGCTTCATCCTCTTCGTCTACGGCGCGATCATGACCCTTGTCCCGATGATCCTCGGATACCTCATCGCGCGCTACGTCGTTAAGCTCTGCATGCTCAACAACCTTGGTTCGCTCACCGGCGGCATGACCTCCACCCCGGCGCTCGGCGCGCTCATCAACGCCGCCAAGACCGACGACGTCGCCGCCGCTTACGCGTCGACCTATCCCGTCGCGCTCGTCATGGTCGTCCTCGCCTCGCAGTTCCTCATCAAGTTCTTGCAATAAGCGAATTTCCGATCGTCCTTTAAAAAAAGAAGCGACTGTTTCCGACGGTCGCTTCATTCATTTCTTGCCTTAACTTCTCGCGATTTAGAAACCTTTGCTTAGTTTCTTACTAGGATTTTACAAATTCTCTAAACTGAGCCAATAAAAAAGGCCGATACGACAAAAGCTCTCTTGTTGGGTTTATTCCGACCTGAAGGGAAGGTTGGAGTCATCCAACGCATAGTACATGGACGTCGTCGAATGGTGAAGGAATCATGAGAATTTTCCCTTTTTATTATCTGAAACATACGGCTCTTGCGTTGATAGGAGTCGTCGTTGCGGTTCCTCTGGTTTTCGCAGGGGACGATCACTGGGCGGAAGACTATTATCAGCGCCATCTGGAACGCCAAGCGGCAAAGATGCAGACTCCCGGAGAAGAATATTCGTTTGACCCGGAGGACGAAATTGACGAACTTCGCATGGAAATTGCAAAGTTGCGTTCAACCGTGGAGAAGAAACAAGACAAACCGCTTGAATCGAAGAAATTCGTCAACAAGCTCGGCGGCATCATTATCGTCGACTCGTTAGCGGTAAATCAATCGGGGGAAAATAAGGCGTTTTACGGAGACGTAAACAACGACCTTGCGTTGCGCGAAGCGCGTTTCCAACTCAAAGGAACGGGATACGACGTTCTAAGTTACGAATGTTCGGTCGCTGTCTCCGCTATTAATAACGCAAAGACGGGCCTCGTGTATAAGAACATCATGGTCGGCGTGAAGGACGTTCCGATTTTCCAGAAGGTAAAAGTCGGCCACTTCAAGGTCGAAACGTGCATGAGCGAACGCGACCTCTTGATCAACTCGCCCGGCATTTCCTACTTCTCGGGGAACACGATGTCCTTCAGCCCTCACCGACGTCTTGGTATCGGCTCGACGATGCACTTCGCCGATCAAAACATCCGTTGGTATAACGGCGTTTACGCGAGCAAAGCGCTCACCGACGAGCCCGCGCTTGTGACGGACAATCCCGGCGTCATCCTCGACACGCGTCTCACCGCGACGCCTATCTATCGCGAGAATGAAGACGGCTACCTCGAAGAAGTCCTCCATATCGGCGGCAGCTCTTATTGGCTCGTCGCGAGCGGCGAACAAACCGTCAAACTCCGCGCGCGTCCGACCGTTTGGACCGGCTCGATGCCCTATCTCCTTACGGGAGTCGTTCCGATTGAAAACTCTTTCAACGTGTCGGAAGGCGAAATCGCGTACCAGCGCGGTCGTTTCGGATTCGTTTCCGAAAACTTCGTCGGAAGCTACGGGGACTGGCGATCTTGAACTCGTCGTCATGTACGCGCACACGAACATGGACAACGTGAAGAACGTCGAAGGCTCCACCTACGGCACGTTCGACGAAGGAGTCCTGGGCGTCAACTGGTGGTGGACTCCCGATCTTCGCTGGTCGACGACCTGGACTCACGGTCTCACCAAAGCGACCAAGGGCGAGAAACATACCGACTCGGAATACGACACTCTCGGATTACAAATGAGCGTCCAGTACTAATCCCAACATAACGAGAATCGTCCAATAAAAAAACCGCCGCGTCTTTCCACGCGACGGCTTTTTTGTTTCTTGAGCCAATGAAGCGCGTCAGTTCGCGCCGTTCGTCAGCTTATCGATTGCCCGTCCGACATTGAGTCGAATCTCCTCAAACTTCTTCGGATCGGAGATATAGCGCGTAGAATAACGTCCGCTTCCGCAATCCAGGGGAAGATAATTGAGCGCGGCGTTAAGCGCCTTCTGCGCTTCGCGACGTTCCGCCGTGTCGGGAAGCGTCTTCGCTTCGATCTCCGAACGGAGAGCTTCGAGCCAGCCC
This sequence comes from Planctomycetaceae bacterium, assembly GCA_004556055.1. Classification (GTDB taxonomy): domain Bacteria; phylum Planctomycetota; class Planctomycetia; order Pirellulales; family Thermoguttaceae; genus RUG369. The sequence continues at coordinate 7,630 of SFIW01000003.1, read as the reverse complement.
GCGTCTTCGATTCCTTCGCGCGCCTCTTCCGAGCGGATCGAGTCGAGAATCTCGCCCGGTCGTCTCACAAGGTCGCCAGGATAGAAGATATAGCCGTCCCCGTTGGGATAGCGGACGTAATAGCGCACGCCCGGCTGATCCGACTGCGAGATGTACAGATGCGACGCCGTATCAATCGGATTGCACGTGTACCACGTGGCGCCCCAGAATTCGTACGCTTCGGCTCCATGCTTCACGCAAGTGTACGGCAAAAGACGCTCGACGGCGCAATAAGGCGTATCCAAGCACATCTGCCCGTCCGTCGTCCACCAAATGCGTCCGTTCGCGTCGCGAATCTCTTTCAGCTGTTCCTCCGATACGCCGCCGTAATGGCCGACGCCCCAGACGTCTAGATAGCGCAACCACTCGGGAACGTAGATCCACGTGCTGCTGTAGATCGGAATCGCGGGGTCGACTTCGTGAATCATGTCGCAAAGCGCCTGCATCTGGGTGATGATCTCGGGGCGCGAGTAGAAAGGTTCGTCGGAGATGTATAAAACGAGATTATCGTCCCACCCCTTCTCTTTAATGTGCTCCCAGAAGAGCTTAAGCTTCGCCTGATAGGCGCGTTTATACTCGGGCCGCAGCGCGAAACGGTCGACGCCCTCGTACGGCCACGTTCCTTCGTACGGCGCTTCTCCCTCGACTTCCTTAGGAGGAACGCCCCAACCGAAGAGATAGAAGTCATACGGATAATACCCGAATTTTCCTCCCTTCTCGTCAAAGTATTCCGACATTACCGCGTCGTAAGAAGTCCAATCGGCGGACGCAGTTCCCGTCGCTTTATCGTAGACGATATGCAAATCTGCGGGGGGAGTGTCGGAGGATAGTTTTCTTTCGAGGAGCTTGTCGGCGATCTTTGAAACTTTATCGCGTCGAACGCCCTGACCAAAGTAATCGGTAGCGATTCGCGCGTCGTAGATCGCGGCGACTTTCGTCGTCGGCGCGTCGAAACCAAAGACTTCGACTTTATACGGAATCTGAATCGGCGCGCCCGTCTTAGGACTAAGAGTCAGCAATCCGTCGTAGACGCCGGGTTGAGATTTGGCGTCCGTCTTAAAGCGGAGCCATAGAGCGCGCGTTTCATGCGCCTTAAGCGCCAAACGCCCGGCAAAACCGTCGATCGCTAAGATCTCCGAGTCGCTGCACAGGGCGATCTTATCGCCGAGTTCTTCAAGCGCCGCGTTGCGACGCGCTTCCCCCGACTCAGAGACGTCGTCGATCGGAATCAACGGATCGGGCCAATCGCCGATCCATCCGTCGCAACCAGGGGTCGACGTCGGGAATTTGCGAACGGTCGCATCCGCCTGAGATTGATAGTAGTTCGTCGGATAGTCGACGTACACGTTGCCGACGGCGAAGATCTCCGGCGCGGGAAGAAACGCGCCGCCGACGCGCTTCACGGGGCGGGTCGCGCTCACTTGATACTCCCCGTCTTGCGGGAGACGGAGCGCCAACTGCAAGATCTCTTCTTCGTCAAGAGCGAGCGCGCAATGCGCGGCGCGACCTTTTTTGAGATCGATCGTTTCTTCCTTCGCGGCGAAAGTCGAATCTTTGAAGACTTTCACGACGGCGGGAACTTGGAAGACGCCTTCTTTTCCGCCGATGAAATCGCGGACTTCGCCGACGTTGACCGGAATCATGAAAACGGAGTCGTAAGTCGCAGTTCCGTAATTCTGATTCGTAAGATGGATCTCAAGTGACGCGGCGTCTTCGGAGGCTTTCACGCGCGAAGAAGTAAGGGTCCAATCCCTCTTTCCCGCAACTCCGTCTTGAGTCGATCCCATACCGGCAGACGCGAGAGATCCGTCGGCGCGCCGCCAATGCATATGCATACGATAGTCGCCGCCTTTGGAGTCGCAAGCGATCGCGCACCCGACGTAATAATTCTGTCCCGGTTTGACCGGCGCGGAGAGTCTCCATCCGCGCCACATTCGCTTCGCCGATTCGTCGACGACAACGCGCAGGGACTGCTTCCCTAAATCGGGAACGCCCGAGTCAAATAAGGCGTACGTCACTCCCGGCTCGTTGGCGTCGAAACTCCACTTGAGCTGATCCGCGTCCTTCGGCTGGAAGGACTGAGGGTCGAGGTTCTCAAAGTCCCCCGCTTTGCCGAGGAGGTTCTTTTCCGCGAGGAAGCCCGGCAACGCGAGAGAGGTCGACGTCTGGATCGCCGCGTCCGCTTTTTCCGCGTTTGAGCTCTGCATCATCGTACCGGGGAACGCCTGGTTTGCGACGGCGTTCTTGGACGTGTTCACGCGTCCGGAAGTTCCTTGCGTCTTCTCAACGACGACGAAACACGCGCGAATCCCCTGCGGAACGTTCGCGTGGAAAAACGCCTTGCCGTTGAATAAGACGACGTCGACGGGACGCCCTTGAAGGTCGAGAATCTCAAAGTCGTCGGTGGAAAGCGAGCGATTCCAGCGCGTTTCAAGGGTCGAGAGATCGAAGAGCACAATCTGATCCCCTTCCTCAGTTACGACGATCTCGATCGTCGCCATGCGGTTCGAAGGATCGACGCCGAGTTTCTTCAAATCGAGGGTCGAAGTTCCCTCCGACGCTGTTTCATCCGTCGTCGGATAGCGCTTCTCGGGGTTCGGGAGCGAAATTTCCGCTCCGATCGTGTGAAAACGCGTCTCGCAAGGCGCGTCTCCAATTCGTTCGAGCTCCGCCGCGTCGAACCACGCGACGCCCGTTCCATGAAGAACGGTGCCAAAAGAGAGCTGATCCGTGTTTTCCGGCGCGGTAAAGACGCCGCTAACGGTCGTCCAGTCATAGGTTCCTTCCGACGTCAAGAGCATCGGCGACGTAACCATCTCATTGTCGTCGTTGCCAAAATGGAGATACCATCCGCAGGAGCCTTTCACGTTCTCGCCGCGAACTCGCGCCGTAAAGCGATATTGAGCGCCAGGCGCGACGGCGGTTCGAAGCTGACGGGCGGCGATCCAGCTAGCCTTTGAGCCCTCTGGACAATCGCAGCGCACGCATTTCTTACCTGAAGCAGGCGATTCTTCCGTCCAGGTCAACTTCTGCGAAGGATCGGGGACGTCGAAAACCCACCCCGTCGGGACGCCGTTCTCTCCCGATTCAAAATCGAGATTCGTCGGCAAGCGTTTAAACGAATCAAGACGGTCGGGACAATATCGCGCCAGAGGGTTGCCAGCGAAGACGTAATAGCGTCGCGTCGCGCCCGCGTCAACCGTCGCGGGGATCGTCAACGTAGAGTCAGCGGGTATAACGCCTTTCTCGACAAAGTTTCCGTCGGCGTTCATGATATTGTAGAGGTACTCGACGCCGTCCGTATCGGTCACGCGAATCGCTTCAGCGCGTTCCCCCTCGAGAGGCAGGGCTCCGTCTCCGGCGCCGATAGGAAGCGCCAGGGCTTTTTCTTTCCAAGTTTGATCTGTCGAATTATCGACGTCGACGGGCCAAACGCGGGTCCACGCGCCGCCGCCGTCGCGACACAAACGCGGCGCAATCTCCGTCGGCTCATAGCCAAACGCGGACGCTACGATCGTCAACGCGCAAAGCGCCAGCGCGCGCGGCGTTAAGCGTCGTCCTAATGCTATACTCATCTGACATACTCCTGTTGGATCTTCTTCTTTTTCCTTGCGAGAAAAAGAAATGTTAAGAAAATACTCAGTAATTATACAGATAAATCACTTAAATAAAACTATTTAGGAGATGTAATAAAAAAGGACGCTTTCCGCAGAGAAAGCGTCCAAGTTAGGTTCGTTATGAAAGGTTGTCGGCGAGATCAGATGTTGGTAGTTTCACCGCCGGAGATCGTGCCAAGCGCGCCCCAAACGCCGAAGGGGGACTTGCCGGAGGGTTCGTTGCCGGACCAATCTTCGTTAAGTCTTGAACCGCAATCGACGGTTTCAGAGTAGAACCCGACAGAACCGTCGGCGCGAAGGCCGTTGACGCCGCCGGAGTGGAAGCTCGACGCGCTGAAGTAACCGCCGCCATGTTGGGGCAAGCCCGTGCTGAAGTAGCAGTTCGGAGCGTTCGGCGGAAGAATCGTGTTGACGCCAAGGACGTGAGCGCGACCGTCGGCGTGAGAGTCGCCGCGTCCTTCATTACCGTAAGCGCGACCGGACTGGTAGACGTTGCGATCGGTCGTATCGACCGTAGCCAAGCAACCGTTCGGCGAACCGGTATACTGAACCATGCCGCCCTTAACGCGATTGTTGCCCGCGGTGGCGCCCGTCACGGATTCAATGACCGCGAGGGTGTTGGAGGTTCCGTCGGTCATCGTCGCCATGGTGTTCGTACGTACGCCTTTGAAGTCGACGGTGTTGCTCGCTAAAAGAACGCCCATACCGCCGGGGAAGAAACCGCGGGTATTCGTCGCAGATTCCCAAGCTTTGACGGAGTCGCCAATAGAACCGGCATAGCTACCCCGCTGCACATTGTTGCAGTAGGAAGGCGTATTCGCATTAGCGTCGCTGGGGCACCCCATTCCGTTGATAGGATCGCGGAAGTCGGAGCCTTCGCCGCGCCAGACCTTCTGCCAACCGTAGAAGTTATGCGCTTCGTCGGCTTCCGCCATGATCAGATTCCAACGCGCAGACTGTTCCATGAAAGGATAGAGAGCGACGTAGAAGCTACAGGAGCCCCACGCGGCGGCTTTACCCGCCTCTGGAAGAGACGGCGAAGTACGCATTGGAGGGAAAGACCCGTTCGTATCGTGATAGTTATGAAGAGCAATACCAATCTGCTTGAGATTGTTCGTGCATTGCATACGTCGCGCCGCTTCACGCGCCGCTTGTACAGCGGGGAGAAGCAAACCGATCAAAATACCGATGATCGCGATAACGACCAACAGCTCCACCAACGTGAAGCCTTTTTTACCTAAAAATTTCATCGTGCGCCTCGTTAAATAAAAAATACGTGTATATATTGCGTGAACCGCTCAAGTTCCAGAGGAAAAGGAGCTATGACAAGTCCGCTGATGTTTTGATTATACCTATGATCGGACTTAGGGCAATCGAATTATCTACACATATAAAAAAAATTATTTTTTGTCACATTAAATGTCAATACAAACCAATTTACTTACCTATATAATTACGTACAAAAATATAAAATCGTCACGCGTCATATAATTGGATGAAAACGGCGCGCATTATCGCACTAGTTCTTGCAAATGCTTAGACGTTCTTCTGCGCGTTTTGTCACAAGAAATGGGCAAATTATGGCGTTATTCTAAAAAAAAGAGGCGTTAAAAAATATGAAAAAAGGACGTTTCCTCGAAAGAAAACGTCCTTATGGATTCGACGCGACGCACTAAGGATTAGAGAGACGTCGATTCGCCGCCGGAGATCGTGCCAAGAGCGCCCCAAACGCCGAAGGGGGATTTCGGCGGTAGACCAGTCTTCGCCGAGTCTCGAACCGCAGTCGATCGTTTCGGAGATAAACGCGACCGAACCGTCCGCGCGAAGAGCGTTCACGCCGCCGGAGTGATTACTCGACGTACTCCAATAACCGCCGCCGTGCTGAATAAGCGCGCCGCTGAAGCCGCAGCTAGGCGAATTCGGAGGAAGAACCGTGTTGACGCCCAAGACGTGGTTGCGCCCGTCCGTATGGAGCATACCGCGCGACTCCTGGAAATAGTTACCAGACTGATAAACGTTGCGATCGGTCGTGTCAACCTTCGCCAAGCATCCGTTCGGAGAACCGGAATATTGGATGTAACCGCCCTTAACGCGATTATTGCCGCCGGTAGCTCCGACGACGATTTCAGAAATCGCAAGGGTGTTCGACGTGCCGTCGGTGATCGACGACATGTTATGGCAGATCAGTTTCGACCAAGAGTTCGTACCGCCGCAACCGCCGCCGAAGAAACCGCGCGTGTTCACGCCCGCTTCCATCGTGTTGAGGGTCGCGTCCCCGACGCTACCCGCGTAACTACCGTACTGACCGTTGTTATTCCAGCTCGGGCTTTGCGCGTTAGCGTCGCTCGGACATCCTAAACCGGAAATAACCCCCGAGAATTCTCCCTGGCAAGTCCAAACCTGCGACCAACTCTCAAAGTTATGCTCGCGATCCCCTTTCGCCATAACAGCGTTCCAGCGCGCCCCCTGTTCAATGAAAGGATAAAGAGGAACGTAGAAGCTCACGACGCCCCACGCTGCCGCCAGTCCCCCGTTCGCGTCGCTCGGAGAAGTACGCTGCGGAGGGAACGCCCCGTTCGTGTCGTGATAATTATGAAGGGCGATACCGATTTGCTTGAGATTGTTCGTACACTGCATACGTCGCGCCGCTTCGCGCGCTGCCTGAACCGCGGGGAGAAGCAAACCGATCAAAATACCGATGATCGCAATAACGACCAGCAACTCAACCAGGGTAAAACCCTTGTTTTGCATTTTTTTCATAAAACGCCTTATTTCGAAAGTCTAATCAAAAGAACAGGCCAAAAATCGATCTTGAAGACGTCTCAAACCTCAAGACGCCATATTCCTAGCCAGAAATTTTGATTCTACACCTTCTTTTTTAAGAGTCAATAAGAGCCAACCGAATCAGAAAACAATTGTCCCTCAAGTATAAAATTATAGAAAGTGCGACTGATTTATGTTCACCTCTATAAAATTTTGACCCCATTTATAGAAAATAAAAGAGACGCGTTTGCGATCCAAAGCGTCTCTATTTGCAAATTTTCTAAAGAATCTTCGTTTCAGAGTTTCAGAAATTACGACTCATTCTTCAGCGCGACCTTCAACGTCAAAGACGACCTCTCCGCCCTGAGTCGTGACTTCGGCGGTCAGAGGAGTCTTATCGAAGTTCTTCCAGATGATCGGAATTTCGCGAGGAAGCTCGTCGCACTTAGCTTGCCATTCCTTCTGATATTCCATCTGTTCGCCGAGGGGCATTTTGGAGATTTCTTCAGGAGTCTTCCAATGTTCGGCCAACGGGTCTTTGGTGCACGTCACGCGATATTCTCCCGCGGGGGCGCCCTTTTCGGTATAGTTTTGAAGGGTCGTCTGCATCGTGGCGACGCCCTTAGCGTCGGTCGTGCCGGCAACGACGGCGTTTCCGTCATAAATGAAGAAGACCTGAACGTCGGCGATAGGCGTGGAACCGTCGACCACTTTGACGGCGAAGGGGTAGACCTCAGGCATTCCGTCAGGTTTCTTGGGACCGCAACCGGTCAAAGACGTGGCGACAGCGGCGACAAGCGCGCAGGACAACAAGATTTTCTTAAGCATACTACCACTCCTCATCGTTATTTCAAAAACCCCCAGCGGCGAGCGCCGCCTGTTGTGAAGGGTCATTTTACCAATCAAAATTTTCGAGTCAAGGTCTACTATTAAATGACAAGAGAATCACTGTTCCAAACTTCGGAATTGAAGAGGATGCTTCCCGCGCAAAAGAGTCCTCGCTCTTTAACAGACTCCGGGGGGCGCAATCTCTTGTTCAGAGGGACGTCGTCTCGCCGCCGGAAATCGTACCCATCGCGCCCCAGACGCCGAAAGGAGACTGTCCCGTCGGATCGGCGGTAGACCAGTCTTCGCCGAGTCTCGAACCGCAGTCGATCGTTTCGGAGATAAACGCGACCGAACCGTCCGCGCGAAGAGCGTTCACGCCGCCG
>SFIW01000025.1 GCA_004556055.1 Planctomycetaceae bacterium | reverse complement strand
CGCAATTGGAACATCTCACTCGCCAAATTTTCCCAGTTCCTGAACGTACACTTCCCCTATTTCGCTCAGGGGTATCTGCTTTTTTTTGATATACCCGATCGTCATTTTCTCCTTCGTCTCAAGAGGAACAGTTTGGTACAAATCACCGTTGAGATCCTCGCAAATCACCCCGCTGCACAGGGTGTATCCATTGCATCCGATCATCAAGTTCAACATTGTGGCGCGATCCGACGCCTTAATAATCTGCCGATATGGATAGGAGCTCATGACTTCCTCGGCTAGGTAAAAAGCGTTGGCGCTTCCCTGCTGGAAAGAAAGGCACGGGAACGGGGCCAAATCTTCCATATTCAAGACAGGGCGGTTGGCGAGGGGATGTTTCCGCGCCAGATAAACGGAAATAGGGCAGTCGAAGAGTCGTACGAACTCCACTTCGGCGTCATGGAAAACGCGCGTCATTGGATCGCGGTTAAAGGAATCGAGATACAAGACTCCGATTTCGCTTTTTAGGTTCTTGACGTCGTCGACGACGTCTATAGTTTTAGTTTCATAGATGGCAAACTCATAGTCGTCAGCGCGGTATCTTGCAATCGTGCGCATAAAAGCCTGCACAGCGAAAGTGTAATGCTGCAACGAGACGGAAAATTTTCTCTTCCTTGTCGCAGACGAGCCGTATTTCTCCACCAGAAGACGATATTGCTCCAGAATCTGTTTCGCATATCCCAGAAACACCTCGCCCTCGCCAGTCAGAGACACTCCCCGATTAGTGCGAATGAAGAGAGTGATACGAAACTCCTTCTCAAGTTCACGAACAGCGCTTGAAAGACAAGATTGCGAGACCAAAAGTTCGTTAGCGGCGGCGTTAAAGGATCCTTTTTCAGCGATCGTAACCGCATACAAAGCCTGCTGTAACGTCATTTTCGTACCTCTTTGTCATTGTCATGTCATATTTTTGGCGAACGCAAATCCATAGCCGCGACGTCTCCGATAATGATAACCGCCGGCGGAGCAACGTCCGCTTCGCATACTCGCGGCAAGATATTTTCCAGCGTTCCGCGCACTTCGAAACGCCTACTAGCGTTTCCCCCCGCCAGTACGGCGATCGGAGTGTCCGGGGCTTTTCCTCCCTTGAGCAACCCGTCGACGATTTTTTCCAGCGCTCCAAGTCCCATCAGAATAACGATAGTTCCCTGAAGCGAAGCGAGGTCTTCGTACGATTCGTTCGAACCGTCGGCGGTGCGAGCCGTGATTAAGTGAACGGCGCGACTCTTGCCGCGAGCCGTAAGCGGAATTCCCGCTTCTTGGGGAATGTAGAAGGGCGAGGCGACTCCGGGAACGACGTCGTAACGCACCTGGGCTTGCCGCAGCGCCTCCGCCTCTTCGATAATTCGCGCAAAGAGGGAGGGATCTCCCCCCTTCAATCTAACGACGTTAGCGCCTTGCTTCGCGGCGTGAACCATCATGTTGTTAATATCGTCCTGTCGAGTCGAGGGCGCGCAACCTCTCTTCCCCACGGGGATTCTCTTAGCGTCTTTTGGCGCGTAATCCAGAAGTCGTTTATCGATGAGTTCGTCGTATAGCACGACGTCGGCTCTTCTGAGCTTGTCGATAGCGCGAATAGTCGCAAGAGAGGCGTCGCCTGCGCCTGCGCCGACCAATGAAACGCTTCCATTCTTGCTCTTTGCGTCGGCAATGACGCAAGCCTTTTCTCTGGGAGTTAGCGGTCTTCCTTTTGCGACGGCTTCGTCCCATAGTAATCGAACCAATTTCTTTCTGAGTTCGAGGCCGACGCCGTTTCTCTTGAGTTCTACGCGTTCTTGCGCCACAAATTCGAGAATTTCATCCAGATTATCAGAGAGTAGTTCATCGATCGAATTTTTGAGCTGAGCGGCGGCGCCAGGCGCGGCGCCTCCGGAAGAAACGGCGACAGTCAATCTACCGCGCCGCAAGGTTGCAGGAAAGACAAAAGACGAGCTTTCTGGATCATCGACAACATTAACTAAAATATTCTTTTCTTTGCAGAAAAGAGCAATTTTGTCGTTGATTTCTCTATCGTTCGTCGCGGCGACGACTAGAAAGAAAAGATCGTTTAAATCTTTTTCCTCAAATAGCTTTTGAACAACTTTAACGTTTTCGATTTCTTTTATTTCAGCCAGGACGTCTTTCGCAACGACGGTGACGTCGGCGTCAAAGTCGCGCAATTTGAGAATTTTGGAAAGCGCCACGTCGCCGCCTCCGACGACAAGCGCTTTCCTGTCCTTAAGATCAATCATAAAAGGGAAATAAGCCATTCATATTCCCTTATTTCATTTTCCTTCGTATGCGTCGCGAACTTTGTTTGTGAAGTCTTCCCATCCGAGTCGTTCCAAAGTTTTGACGAAACGTTCTCCTTTTTGGGCGTTCTTTTCAAAATATTCAAGAGTAACGTCGGTGACTCTGAAAAGCGCGTCTTTCGATTCAATCATAGGGAGAATATTCTTCCCGCGAACGACGTCGTTTCCAAACGTTCCGGCAAATGATACGACAAAACCAGGTTTTCCGCTGATAGCCTTCTTTGGGCATAGCCGCGCGCACTTTCCGCAACGGTGGCACTTATCTTTATCGAAGACGATTTTTCCATCGACCAGGGAGATCGCCTTTCTGCGACAGATTCTGACGCAGGCGCCGCATCGAACGCAATTCTCCTCGTTCCACGCGACTTCCATACCTCCCTTAACGCCCAAATCGTTTTCTTCCGCTTTGAGGCAGTTGTTTGGACAGCCTGTGACGCCAAACTTAAATTTATGAGGAAGCGTCTTTCCGAAATATCGCTTGTCGAGTTCTTCGGCGATTTCATATGCGTCGATACATCCGCTTGGACAACATCGTCCCCCTTGACATGCGGTAACGGTCCGCACGCGAGGACCGGACGCGCCTAACTCGACGCCTCCTTGATGAAGTTCTTCGACGATCGCGTCAATGTCCTCGAGTTTGACAAAAGGAATCTCAACGCCCTGTCTCGAGGTAAGATGGACATAACCTTGCGCGTACTTTTTGGCAACTTTAGAAATCGTGTCGAGTTGCTCGACAGAGATGTTTCCCCCCAGCACGCGCAATCGCATTGAGAAGGTATCCTTCTGTTTTTGAAGCATAAAGCCGTTGGCTTTAAGTTTGGAATAATCGGTCGGCATAATCGTCTCCTCTGATAACCGGCGTATATACATGATTGAAGAACGCGTTGGGTCAGCGTCCTATTTTAACACATCCAAAAGACCAAAAAAGGGTCGCGAGGGAGTCGCTTAGTACTTATTGGCGTTCCTACGGTCGACGGTCAACACGACGGATTCTTTCCCTGGTCTTCGTATAACCCAGTGAGCGAGTTCTCCTTCTTTTTCGACGGTCATAGTAGCGCCGCGTCCTCCAATATCGGCGCCGAGATAGTATTCCACGGCGCCAAAATGACACGCCTTCAAGCAAGAGGCGCATCCCCAACATTCTCGCGGTCTTTTAATCTTCGCCTTTCCGTCGACGTCGCGTTTAATCAAATTTCCCGGGCACGCTTCCACACAGGCCCCGCAGCCAACGCACCGCTCGCGTTCAATGTGTATGCTCATAGGTTTCTCCCTTCACCAGCTCCCTTTTAATGATGTGAAAACGTTCGCCGTCGAATTTAGAGTTTACGTAGTACTCTGCGGCCTCGTCGAGATTTGGGTAATCGGAGTTGACGCCAAAGCCAGGCCATCGCGTTTCATGTCGCGCGCGCAAATGGGCGATGAGAGCGCGACACGTCGTAATACGGTCGTACAACTCGTAGAGTCTTAACAAATCGTCGGCGTCTTTGACGCGAACCTGTTTCGCCAACGAGTCGACGACGTCGATCCCCTCGGTCGCCAAATCCAACTGACTTGAATTGTAAGAATACCCGGCGGAGCGTCCTCCCGCATAAACGTCCATCGTCTTCTGCATCGCTTCTTCCAACTCCTCAACGCTGTAGAGGGAGTCGTCTGCGGGCTCGAGCCTTTCCTTATATTCGTTAAGGAACGGACGCGCAATACGCTCCGCTTCCTCTTCCCCCACGGGGAGGAGGGAATCCAAATCGTCTAAGACGGATTCTGCGGCGATCTCCCCTTCTGCGAGAGCTCCCGTCACGAACTTCTTGGGCGCGCCCCCCACGACGTCTCCCGCCGCGTAGAGCCCGCGCAACGTCGACCGCCTTCCGACGTCGACCCAATACCCGCTCGCGGTGTGCCCGCCGACAATATAGGGTTCAGTCCCCTCGATCTGCACATTATGAGAGGATGGGAACTCCCCGGTTTCGAGCCATTTTAGGGTCTGCGCGGGAGCCATATTCAGATACGCCTTGCAGAGGCTCTCTTCTTCGTCGTGAGAGATTCCCTTTGTCGCAAGATAACATGGACCTCGTCCCAAAGCGGCCTCGTGAGTCGCGCCGTAAGCGCGCCCCGACGTCGATTTTCCATAGCGAGACGCGTAATTTTCACCCAACGCGTTGACCTCTTGCACGCCTACGCCAAGCGCAATCGTCCCCGTCGGAGCGATCGTATCCTTAATTCTCTGCGCGACAAACCTCATCTCGAAAGTCGTCATCTCCGCGCCCGCGCGAATCCCCATCGCGTACCCCGCGCCCGTGTTAAAGGGAGAGTACCACATTTTATGTCGCGAAAAACCCGGATTATTAGGTCGATATAGCCCGGACGCGCCCCCCGTTGCGACGATAACGGCGCGCGCTTCAATAATAAACGCGGTTTTATAATCGACGGAAAATCCAACGGCGCCGCATACGCGCCGATCCGCGTCTAAAAGCAAATCCGAGACGTTGATATGATTGACGACGGTCACGTTCTCATAACGATTCAACTCGTTTACGAGAATCGGCTTGATATTCTCGCCGTTGATTTTGATATTCCGCTTTCCTCTCGAAACATAATTCCCGTCCTTGTCCTTCAAAATGACGAGACCCATTTTTTCAAGATCGGCAGTGATTCGATTGAAGCGTTTCGCGATAGAGAGAACGAGATCGTCGCGAATAATCTTCGCGGCGTCCCATCGGACGTATTCGAGATATTCTTCAACGGTATGTCCCGGCGTAATATAGGCGTTTAACGCGTTGACGCCCGCGGCGAGGCATCCCGAACGCTTCACATTCGCCTTTTCCAAAACCAAAACAGCCAACTTAGGATTCTTCCGCGCAGCGGTAATAGCGGCGTAACATCCCGCCGTCCCTCCGCCGATCACGAGCAAGTCCGTTTTCAAGGTTTTGGAATTCAAAACTTCGTCTTCCATTGCGGCGCTTTCTAGTGTTGATAATCTATACAATCTAAATAAATGGACGCTAAAATTTATTCAAAACCGACCAGTATTCTTTAAAACTAGACGTTTTTCTTTTTTCATAGACGCTAGAGTTTAAAAAATTCTAGCGTATCCACGTATCAAATAACAACGCTTTCCGACGTGATCGCACGATTTTGAACGAGATCCACGTTGTCTCCGTGAACGATCATGAGGCGATGAACCAAGACGCCGACTCGCTCTCCCACGGAAACGAAAGGTTGAACGATACTTCTCACCGACGGGATTACAGAGTTTCGCACTTTTACGCGAATCTCCAGGAGGTTTCCGCGGAAGACGACGTCCTCTACGATCCCCTCTTCGGCGGCGCGTAGATATTGTTTGTTCTCCCCTTCTTTGAAGACGGAAACGAACTCTGGTCGAACCAAGGCGTAGGATCCAGTCCCCAAGGAATCGAAGTTCTGGAAATCGCCGTAGTTATCCACGCGTTCAGGTCGTCCGATAAAGGATGCGACAAAGGGCGTTTGCGGATTCGAATACAATTCTGTCGGAGGGCCGACTTGTTCTACGCGCCCTTGATTGGTAACGATGATTTCGTCGGCGACTTCGATCGCCTCCTCTTGGTCGTGCGTCACGAAGATGCTCGTGATATTGAGGCTTGAGATCATCCTGCGCAACCACGAACGGAGTTCAAGTCTAACCTTCGCGTCGATAGCGGCGAAAGGTTCGTCGAGCAAAAGGAGGCTTGGCCTTGGCGCCAGCGCGCGCGCAAATGCGACGCGTTGACGCTGTCCGCCGGAAAGTTGGCTCGGAAATCTCTTTTCTAAGCCTTCGCAGTTGATGAGTTTTAACAACTCGTGAACGCGATCGGCCACCTCCTGTTTAGGGGCCTTCTTTAAACGCAATCCGAATGCGATATTGTCAAAGACGGTCATGTATCTGAAGAGGGCGTAACTTTGAAAAACGAACCCGATCCCGCGTTCGTTCCCCGGCACGTCGTTCATCACTTTTCCGTCGATGAGCACTTCCCCAGAATCGGGATGTTCGAGTCCTGCGATCATTCTTAAAATGGTTGTTTTTCCACTTCCGGACGGACCTAATAGAGCGACGAGTTTTCCGCGAGCGATAGCGAACGAGACGTTGTTTGAAGCGCGAAAATTTCCGTAATTCTTGTTCAGCCCGCGCAGTTCGACATAATTCTCCTGAAGAGCCATTCGTATCCTTTCCTTTATTTACGAAGATCGAGATCCTTACCGCCTTTTTTCTCCAGCCAAACGCGCAGAATAAGAATCAGAACGGCGCATATAACTAAAATACTCGAGGCGGCGAAAGCTCCGGTGAAGTCGTATCCTTGATACAAGAGCTCGACATACAACGGCAAAGTGTTTGTTTTTCCGCGCAGGTGTCCCGAGAGAACGGAGACGGCGCCGAATTCCCCCATTGCGCGCGCGGCGCATAAAATGACGCCGTATAGGAGCGCCCATTTGATATGGGGAAGGGTCACGTTTCTGAAAATTGTCCACGTTTTGGCGCCCATGAGGGCGGCGGCTTCCTCTTCGTCGGTTCCTTGCGCCGAGAGAACGGGGATGAGTTCTCGCGAAATGAAGGGGAAGGTCACAAATATCGTCGCAAGGACAACGCCCGGCGTCGCGAAAACGATCTGAATCCCCGCTTTTTCGAGGTACGGATACAACCAACTTTGTCGACCAAAAGTCAATATGAAGACGAGACCGGCAATAATAGGCGACACGGCGACGGGCAGATCGATGAGCGCTGAAATAAGCTTCTTTCCATGAAACGCGTACTTGGTGACGCACCAAGCGGAAACGATTCCAAAGATCGAATTAACAACGATCGCCCATATTGTAGTCTCGAGAGTCAGCACGGCGGCTTTGACAGCGTAGGGATCGGAAATCGAGGTCCAATACGCTTTGACGCCCTGTCTCAAGGCGACGTAGAGGATATACGCCAGAGGCGTCGCCATAAAGAGGATCAAAAAGAGGGCGCTCGACGCAATGCAGAAGGCCTTCAGCGGTCCGCTATTTTTTCTTATCACAACTTCTTTCATCTTTCTCTCCCCTCTACGCGTTCGCGTTTACGCGTCTCGCCGTACGCGCTTGCACGTACGCGTTGACAGACAAAATCACGAAAGCGAAGAACAACATGACGAGAGCGATGCTTGTGGCGCTCGCGTAATCGTATTCCTGAAGCTGAGCCATGATCATAAGAGGCGCAATTTCCGTCTTATATGGGATATTCCCCGAGATGAAGACGACGCTTCCGTACTCCCCTAATCCCCGCGCAAAGGCGAGCGAAAAGCCCGAAAGGAGCGCGGGAATCAGCTCCGGCAGGATAACGGTCGTGAAAATTTTCCACCGATTCGCGCCGAGTAAAAACGCGGCTTCCTCATACTGGATATCAATCTTCTCAAGGACTGGCTGAACAGTTCTCACCACAAAGGGAATTCCGATAAAGATGAGCGCCACGACAATGCCCAAAGAAGTGTAGGCAATATCGACGTCGAAGTACCGGTGAAAAAAGGATCCAACGAGCCCCTTGTTCGTCGTCATGTAAGTCAATGAGATACCCGCGACGGCGGTCGGAAGCGCGAAGGGCAACTCAATAGCCCCGTCGATCAAGCGTTTCCCCGGAAAGTCGTAACGAACGATAGTCCACGCCAGGATAAGTCCCATCACGGCGTTGATCGCGGCGGCGATAAAGGCGGTTTTAAGCGAAACCGCATAGCTCGCGAGAATTCGCGGCGCAGTCACGGCGTCCCAAAATTCCTTGACGGTTAATTGGGCGGAAAACAAGACGAGCGAACAAAGGGGGATGACGACGATCAAGCTCAAGATTGAGATCGTCAATCCAAAGGAGAGTCCAAAGCCGGGGATAACGCTCCGATTTCTAAACCTTTTCATACCAGATAACTCCTAAGTTAAATTGAAGCGATCGATCCTCAAGGCGTTACCTTTCGTAGATAGAATCGAAGACCCCGCCGTCGACGAAGTGCTTTTTACGAGCCGCTTCCCAGCCTCCAAAATGTTCGATATCGACTCTTTCAACCTTGTCGTTGATCCACTTTCCGTCCTCAGGAATTACGGTAATCGCGTCTCCAGGATTCTCGTTGACAAAGAGCGCGTACGTCTCAGGATCTGCGGGTCGATAGAAATTCTCGACGATAAGGCGTTGAGCTTCGGGAGAATAGAGGTTTTGCAAGTACTCTTTGGCAACCTCTTCCGTTCCGTGCTTCCTTGCGACCGCGTCGACCACTGCGACGGTGGGCTGGCACAAGATCGATACGCTCGGAATGACGATTTCATATTTTCCAGGATATTCGCGCAAGGACAGGAACGCTTCGTTTTCCCACGCGATCAAAACGTCTCCCTGACCATTCTCGACAAAAGAGGTCGTCGCGCCTCTCGCGCCCGAATCGAGCGCCACCACGTTTTTATAAAGAGTCTTGATCGAAGCCTTAACCTCTTCCTCGCTCGCTCCCTGCTTTTCAAAGTATCGCCAGGCCGCGAGATAATTCCACATCGCGCCCCCCGACGTCTTCGGGTTCGGCGTCACGACGGCGACGTCCTGCCGCGTTAGATCGTTCCAGTCGCGAATCTTCTTAGGATTACCCGCTCGCACTAAAAAGACGATCGCGGAAGTGTAGGGCGAACTCTTCCCTTCAAACTCGTCGACATAGCCAGGATCGATCAACCCCGCTTTCGCGACGACGTCGACGTCCCCTTCCAGCGCAAGCGTCACAACGTCCGCAGGAAGTCCGTTCGCCACTTCAAGCGCCTGCTTTCCCGAGCCCCCGTGCGATTGCGTAACCACCACGTCTTGACCCGTCTTCTCCTTATAGAACTTCTCAAAAAGGGGATTGTACGCCTCGTACAACTCACGCGTTGGGTCATAAGAAACGTTCACTATTTCTATTGAGCCGTCCCCCTGCTTCGCGCATCCGCCAAGGAGTCCCGAAACAAATATCGATCCGACGAGGCCAAGCGCTTTCCAATTCTTCCAAAATCCATTCATCTCATTATCTCCTAAAACCTTACTTTAATTCCTACTGTTTTAGTAAGTATTGAATGACCAGATTTTACTACTGTCTTGAACGCTGTCAAATCTATAATAGTGAACTTTTCTATAAAAAAAATCGATAACCCAAAAGTAAAGGGACGCCGTTAAGCGTCCCTTTTCAATAGGAGTTTTCAGTAGAAAGGCTCAGAGAGTTTTACGCAATTCGCGCGCCGCCTGAACTAGATTCTTGAGGCTGGCGACCGTCTCGGTTTCGCCGCGAGTCTTGAGACCGCAGTCCGGATTGATCCAGAGATTCTCGACGGGAATCTTTTCGAGCATCTTCTTAACGCCGACTTCGATTTCCTCGACGCTCGGAACGCGAGGCGAGTGAATATCGTAAACGCCGGGTCCGACTTCGGTTTCGAAGTTGTTTTCCTTGAGGCTGTCAAGGATGGTAAGCTTCGAGCGAGAGGCTTCGAAGGTAATGACGTCGGCGTCCATCGAATCGATTTCGGGGATGATATCTTCGAATTCGCTATAGCACATGTGGGTGTGGATTTGCGTTTCAGGCTTGACCTTGGCGCTGCAAAGTCTGAAAGCTTTGATAGCGAAATCGAGATATTCTTCGTGCCAATCGGCGCGACGGAGAGGAAGCTTCTCGCGCAAAGCGGCTTCGTCGATCTGGATGACGCGCACGCCCGCAGCTTCCAGCTCCATAACTTCGCCGCGAATAGCCAACCCGATCTGATACATCATTTCCTGGAGGGAAACGTCTTCGCGCGGGAAAGACCAGTTGAGGATCGTAACGGGGCCGGTGAGCATTCCCTTGACGTCTTTTTTAGTCAAGGAGTTGGCGTAGCTGATGTAATCTGTAGTGATGGACTTCTTGCGTTTGACGTCGGCGAAGACTATCGGGGGTTTTACGCCGCGCGTACCGTAAGACTGAACCCACGCGTTTTCGGTGAAGACGTAGCCGTCGAGATTCTCGCCAAAGAATTCGACCATGTCGTTTCGTTCAAATTCGCCGTGAACGAGGACGTCGAGTCCGATTTCTTCCTGAAGAGCAACGCACTGTCGGATGAAATCCTTCGCCTTAGCGCGGTAAGTTTCTTCGGAGATTTCGCCCTTTCTGAACTTCGCGCGATTCTGCCGAACTTCGGCGGTCTGCGGGAAGGAACCGATAGTCGTGGTGGGTAGTAGCGGGAGATTGAGAACTTTGCGCTGAAGATCCTGACGTTCTTTACGCGGCTGAGGACGCTTGAAATCGGCGTCGGTAAGGGCGGCGATTTGACTCTGAACGTCGGCGTCGGTTCGTGAGTTGTCCTTCGTGAGGAGCTCTTGGTTTGCGACGTAAGCGGAATCGCTTTGATACTCCTTGAGTTCCGCCAGTCTGCCCAATTCCTTGAGTTCGACGAGCTTCTCTACGGCGAAGGCGAAGAACTTGATCACGTTGGAGTCCAACTTCGATTCGTTGGAGATCGTGTACGGAACGTGAAGGAGGGAGCAGGAAGTGTTGAGAACGATCTGCTTGGCGTAGGCGCGGAGAGCGTTGACTTTGTCAAGCGCAGTCTTGTAATTGCAACGCCAGATATTCTTTCCGTTGACGACTCCCGCAAAGAGGATCTTGTCGGCGGGGAAGCCGTTTGCGGCGACGAGTTCGGCGGAACGTTTTCCTTCGACGAAATCGAGTCCGATCGCGTCAAAGTCCAAGGCGCAGAGTTCTTTGTAGCAGTCGCGCACGTCGCCAAAGTATGTCTGAGCGAGAACGCGCAAAGAGCCTTTTTTCGCCAAGAGCTTTTCGTAGATAGAGACGAAGAGAGCGATTTCGTCGGCGGTCAAGTCGGTAACCAGAGACGGTTCGTCAAGCTGGAGCCATTCGGCGCCGAGGGAATTGCAAACGCCCAGGAGCTCTTCGTAGGCGTTGAGGATCGCGGGTAAAAAATCCGCCTTCGTCTTGGAGCCGGTCGTTTTGGCAAGTTTGAGGAAGGTGAAAGGGCCGACGACGACGGGCTTCGTCTTAATACCGAGCGCTTCGGCCTGACGGAACGCGTCGACGAGCGCTTCGGGACGAAGTTTAATCGTCAT
The DNA here is from genome assembly GCA_004556055.1 of Planctomycetaceae bacterium. Taxonomy (GTDB): domain Bacteria; phylum Planctomycetota; class Planctomycetia; order Pirellulales; family Thermoguttaceae; genus RUG369. Next base: position 19,515 of record SFIW01000025.1, on the reverse strand, counting down.
ATCGTCGTCAAGTTCGGGAACCATGTAGTGATAGTTCGTGTTGAACCACTTCTTCATGGTGAAGGCCTTAACGTCCCCCTTCTCTCCCTGATATCCGTGAGCCATCGCGAAATAGACGTCTAAATCTGAAAGGCCGGTGGAGGCGTAGCGCACAGGTATCGCGTTGAGCATGAAGGCGGCGTCGAGAACGCCGTCGTAAAGAGAATAGTCGTTGGAGGGAATGTAGGAAACACCGGCGTCCTTCTGCAACTTCCACTGCGCTTCACGCTGCGCAACGACGGTGTTCTTGAGTTCTTCGGCGGAAATTTCGCCGCGGAAATACTTTTCTGTCGCGAACTTCAACTCGCGATGCGCGCCAATGCGCGGAAAACCAATAATCGAATAATCCATCTTATCTCACATTCTAACTTTACGAGTCAATCACATTAACGTGAAACGACGAAGCGCTTCTTCGTTTTTAAGGGCCAACATTAGTTGTTCTTTATTATATCGGCTTCTAAAAAACTGTAAAATAATACAAAACGGCTGTTTGATATAGTCTGAGCCTATACCAAGAGGGGATTATGAAACGCCGCAACGCCTCTTCAACGCTTCGACGTACCGCTGTCCAAAGGTCGTCAACGCGGCTTTACGATTCGTCACGTAGCCGATCTCCATGCGATCGTCGACGTCGAGAGGAACCGCGACGATGTTCGGTCCGTTCAACTCTTCGTTAATGACTCCGGAACAAATCGTATAGCCGTTGAGTCCGATGAGAAGATTAAAGAGGGTCGCGCGATCGGAGACGACGATATCCTTCGGTCTCTCTAGAGCGCTAAGAATCTCTTCGGAGAAATAGAAAGAATTGTGTTCCCCCTGCTCGAAGGAGAGCCTCGGATAATCGGCGAGTTCGTCGAGAGAGATCGACGCTTTTGACGCCAGGGGGCTGGAGGAAGAGACGAAGACGTGGGGCCGCGCGGTAAATAAGGGATGGAAGAGGAGCTCTTTTTCGCGCAGCGTCCGCCGCAGCACCGTCTCGTTGAAGTGATTCAGATAAAGAACGCCGACCTCGCTTCGCAACTTCGCGACGTCCTCGATCAGTTCGTAGGTCTGAGTTTCTCGAATTCGAAAGAGATATTTCTCGCCGCCATACTCTTTGAGAAGATCGACAAACGCCTCCACCGCAAAGGAATAGTGCTGAGTGGAGACGCAGAAGAGCCTCTTGACGGGGGCGGATCCCATGTATCGCTCTTGGATGAGATTCGTCTGTTCGATGACTTGCCTTGCGTATCCCAAAAACTCTTCCCCTTCGGCAGATAGGACGACGCCCTTGTTCGTCCTACTGAAGATAACGATCCCCAATTCCTTTTCAAGCTCCTTCACCGCTAAGCTTAGACTCGGCTGAGCAATATACAGCTTCTTCGCGGCTTCGCTGATAGAGCCCGTTTCGGCGATGACGACGATATATTTCAACTGGAGAAGAGTCATGGGAATCAGATCAAGGAGACTAGAAGATTTTATTCGAGCGTCGTGGCGTCGTCGCGCGGTTCGTCCTTCTCCTGCGAGATAGGAGCGACGTCGTCGAGGGGATTGTGATAGGGATCGTCGTCAACGGCGGCGTTTTCCCCCTCCCCCGGTTCGTCGAAATCATAATCTAAGGAGTCGGATTCCTCGGACTCGTAGTAGAGATCCGTATCGCTCGCGCTCATTCCGTCGTCGAAAGCGTCATTTTTTTTATCGAGCGGCTCTTCGACGACGTCGGAGATAGCGCGCGTCATATCTTTGCCAGCTAACGCGGTCGCCATCGGCGCGGCGAGATGTTCTTGAAGGAACCCCGCGACGCGATTGAATTGCATGAGGGAGCCTCTTCCGACGATCGGCATGACGACGACGAGGGCGAAGAAGGGGGCGGCGAAAACGTTGATAACGGGACGCGATTTTTTCGCGGCGAGAGAGGGAGAGCCTTCGCTTTCGGCGGCCTTAAGTTCTTCGGGAGTTGGGAGGGGATTCTTTTTTCTCACGAAGAGCGATCCGCTCATCCGATAGGCCCACGCGACGAGAAGAGTCGCAAGGAGATGAATAGGCGCCAAGAGGAGCAAGAATCCCACGGCAGAGCGCGTCAAAGCAAAGAAGGGTTCGAGAAAAAAGTCTCCGGTCACGGGGGCGAGTCCTCTCTCGGCCATTTCGACAGTCTCTAAGAAGAGAGCGAAAGAGAAGAGTCCAAAGACGGCGAAAAAGACGAGGATCGAACCGACACAATACTCGAGGAAACGTTTCATGAAAGGCTCTCGGAAGTCCCAAAAAGCGGATGCGCGGCGCGTTGAATCGGAGGAACGCGCCACGCGGTAACGTTCCTTACTTTTCCCAAACAAAGAGCGTTCCGTGGCCAGGAATAATCCAGAATCCTTCTTTTTGGAACGCTTCCTCATTATCGATGATTTTTTCGGAACCGTCGACAGGGGAGACGACCTTCAAGGTATTAAAACCTTGAGGTTTTTCGAAGGTCAGGCATACAGAAGAGTCAAAATCCATATTAACCGCCAAAGCGGCGACGGCGTTTCCGTCGAGACTCTCAAATTCTCCGACGGCGATTTTCGTCGGTTTGTTGATAACGGCGTTTCCGGAATATCTTCCTTTGAGAGAGGGCAAGACCTTTTGAGGCACGGGGGGAAATTGCGGAAGAGAGGGGGCTTCTTCGCGGGTATAGATCGGATCCATTCCCATATCGGTCGATTTGAAATTAGCGAGATAGCCGCCGATATTCTTCACTTGAACGTTGACGTCGCGCATGTACATCCAGGTAAGGGTCTTCTTTCCGTCGCGATCGATGGGAGAATATTTCCATCCGAGGGGATAGTACAGGAACCAAGTCATAGCGCGAGCGCCAGCGGCGAGGGGCAAGTAGGACTGGAGCGCCAATCGCGCAGGGGTAGGCGGAGAGGATTCTTTCTGGATGCAGAGGCTACTTCCGATGAACCAGATCGGCAAATTATACTTCAGAGCAATTTTTCGAACGGTGAAGAGATCGGTAAAGAAGACGTGGGCGCGGGTCGGTTCGCGCATGTCTTCCGAATATTCGATCATATAGTTGTCGTAGCTCAGGAATTGAGGCTTGACCTCTTGAACGAATCGTTCCAGGTATTCCTCATACGAGTAGACGCCGAGTTGTGAATCGACGTCCGCGCCGATTGTCGACGCGTAACCGGGATAGAGGTTGATATACGCGAGTTTTCCAGGAGCGTATTTTTTAACGGCGGCGACGGCGGCGGCGAGCGCTTTGAACTTATACGCGCCGGGTTCGTCGACGACGTAATAGCCGATCACGTTGGGGAGATCTTTCGTCTCCTGAACGACCTTTTCGATCGTTTCGTCAATTTTTGCGCACTTTTCGGCGATTTCTTGCGCCGTGAGCTCTCGATCGTCGAAGATCTCCACCCCCGTCTCATAGAGGCAGAGGAGTCCGTTCTTATTCGCTTCATTCGCCTTGTCGAGGGTATCGACGAAAGCGGAGAGAGTGAACTCACATTCGCGCATCGAAGCCATGGCTTCTTCGAGACTCTGATAATCGGCGCCCCAACTTTGGAGATGATCCCACGGGAAGAGGGGGAATAGTCCTTGCGGGGGCGAATAAGGTTCTAGGGGCAGGGACTCCGCCGTCGCGGAAGGATCCCATGACGTAGCGCTCGCGTCTTGCGCCTGGAGAGAATTGGAATTTAAGGACGCGAAGATCGCGAAGATCGCAAGTAAATATAAATTAACGTTCATCTTAAAAGCTCCTAGGGAATGATCTTTTAACGAGGAATTGCAGAAGATTGTACTTTCCGTGAAAGCAAAAAACAACCCAACAGAAGGAGCGAATCGGGCAAAAGGTTCTAAAAGCCGCTTTTTCTCAAAATTTCGGAAATAAAGACTCGACAAAGAAGAGCCGCGGTATAGAATAAGTGCGTTAGGTTTGCTTAATGCAATAGGGTTCCGGGGTGGAGCAGTTGGTAGCTTGCAAGATCATAACCTTGAGATTGCAGGTTCGAGTTCTGCCACCCCGGCTTTGTTCGACGTTTTTATTTCGTTGAACGCAACGTTTTGCGCAAACGTAAAATAGCGCGTATGATCGCGGGGTGGAGCAGTTGGTAGCTCGCGAGGCTCATAACCTTGAGGTCGTAGGTTCAAGTCCTGCCCCCGCAACTTTGTTCGACGTTTTTACTTCGTTGAACGCAACGTTTTGCGCAAACGTTAAATAGCGCGTATGATCGCGGGGTGGAGCAGTTGGTAGCTCGCGAGGCTCATAACCTTGAGGTCGTAGGTTCAAGTCCTGCCCCCGCAACTTTTGAGTCGTCATGACGACGCACTAATTTATTCTAAGCCGTTCTATTCGTAGGGCGGCTTTTTTTATTGACAGGTAGGGGCGCGCCCCGGTATTTAGGAGATCTACCCAATGGCAGAGAAATCGACGCCACGCGATTATTTCAAGTCGTTCGACGTTTTGAACGTCAACGGCAAAAAATACGGATACTATCGTCTAGGCGCGCTTGAGGAACAAGGACTAACGCGTCTTTCCTCTCTTCCTTACTCCATTCGCGTGCTACTTGAAGCGACGCTTCGCAGCTGCGACGACTTCGCCGTCACGGAGCAGGACGTTAAAAATCTCGCTAACTGGACCCCGGACGTCGCGTCCTTCGAAATTCCCTTCAAGCCCGCGCGCGTCATCCTTCAGGACTTCACTGGGGTACCCGCCGTGGTGGACCTTGCCGCGATGCGTTCCGCGATGAAGCGGCTCGGCGGCGATCCCGAAAAGATCAATCCGCTCATTCCCGTCGACGCGGTTGTCGACCACTCGGTTCAGACGGACTACTTTGGCGCCGCCGACTCTCTCGAAAAGAACGTACAACGCGAATTCGAACGCAACGCCGAGCGTTATTCTCTCCTGCGTTGGGCTCAGCGCTCCCTCGATAATTTCAGCGTCGTTCCCCCGACGGTCGGCATCATCCACCAGGTGAACCTCGAATATCTTGCGAAAGCGGTGGTCGCGGGTAAGAACGCGGAATCGGACGCGCAGGGGCTCGACGGGGTTCTCTATCCCGACAGTGTCGTCGGAACGGACAGCCATACGGTCATGATTAACGGACTCGGCGTTCTCGGCTGGGGCGTCGGCGGAATCGAAGCGGAAGCGGTCATGCTTGGTCAGCCGTACTATATGCTCGCGCCGCAAGTCGTCGGATTCGAGCTCAAGGGGCGTCTCTCCGCAGGGGTAACGGGAACGGATCTTGCGTTGACGATCGTTCAGGCGCTGCGCAAGGAAGGCGTCGTCGGTAAGTTTGTCGAATACTTCGGGGACGGCGCGACGCAACTCGACGTCGCGGATCGCGCGGTTCTCGCCAACATGGGGCCCGAATACGGCGCGACGACGGGATTCTTCCCGATCGACGAAAAGACGCTCGAATTCATGCGCGCGACGGGTCGCGACGAAGCGCAAATCGCGCTCGTCGAAGCTTACGCGAAGGCGCAAGGTCTCTTCCGCGCGCAAGACGCTCCGACCCCCGCGTACACGAAGGTTCTCACCCTTGATCTTGCGACGGTCGAACCGTCTCTCGCGGGCCCGAAACGTCCTCAAGATCGCATCGCGCTGCGCGATATGAAGGCGGCGTTCCAGAAATCGCTTCGCGCGCCTCTTCAGGAACGCGGATTCGCGCTCACCGACGAAGAATGCGCGAAAAAGGCGACGGTCGTTTGGGACGGCTCCGACTGCCCCGAATCTCCGCGCCTTCCCAAGAGCGGCTCGAACGAAATTGGGCAGGGAGCGGTCGTCGTCGCGTCGATCACGAGCTGCACGAATACGAGCGCGCCGCGCCTCATGATCGCGGCGGGCCTCCTCGCGAAGAAGGCGGTCGAACGCGGCCTGCAACCGAAGCCGTACGTCAAGACGAGCTTCGGACCGGGCTCTCGCGTCGTCGTCGACTATCTTAAAAAGGCGGATCTCCTCGCGCCTCTCGAAGCGCTTGGCTTCAACGTCGTCGGGTTCGGTTGCCTCACTTGCATCGGCAATAGCGGTCCCCTTCCGGCTCCGGTTGCGAAGGCGGTCGTTGAGAACGATCTCGTCGCCTCGGCGGTTCTGAGCGGCAATCGCAACTTCGAAGGTCGCGTCAATCCTCTCGTCAAAGCGAACTACCTCGCCAGCCCTCCCCTCGTCGTCGCCTTCGCGCTCGCGGGGACGACCGATATCGACATGACGACCGAACCCGTCGGCTACGATAAGGACGGACGCCCCGTCATGCTCTCCGAAATCTTCCCCTCGAACGAAGAAATCGACGCGATCGCGAAAGACGCGCTCGACGGCAAGACATACGCCGCCAACTACGCGGGAGTCGCGAACTCCAATCCTCTCTGGAACGCGATCCCCACGAAAGAAAGCGAACTTTACGACTGGGACGAATCGAGCACGTATATCCAAGAGCCGCCGTTCCTCGCGGAAATGACGCGCGAAGCGCAGCCCCTTGCGCCGATCGTCGGCGCGCGCGCTCTCCTCAAACTCGGCGACTCCGTCACGACGGATCATATTTCCCCCGCAGGCGCGATCAAAGCGGACTCCCCCGCCGGTCTCTTCTTGACGAAGGCGGGGGTCGCGCAGCGCGATTTCAATAGCTACGGCTCGCGTCGCGGCAACGACCGCGTCATGACGCGCGGCACTTTCGCGAATATCCGTATTCGCAACCTTCTCGCGCCCGGCACGGAAGGAGGCGTGACGAAGTACCTCGGTCAAACGGCGAACGACGGCCCCGTCGTGAGCGTCTACGACGCCGCGGTGAAGTATCGCGAGACGCAAACGCCCCTCATCGTTCTCGCGGGCGCGGAATACGGCACGGGCAGCAGCCGCGACTGGGCGGCGAAGGGAACGACGCTTCTTGGCGTTCGCGCGGTTCTCGCGACGAGCTTCGAACGTATTCACCGCGGCAATCTCGTCGGCATGGGGGTTCTTCCTCTCGAATTCGTCGACGGAGAAAGCTGGAAGTCTCTCGGTCTGACCGGAACGGAAATTTTTGATATTCCGACGATCGATCGCGATTTCACCCCTCGCGGGATCCTCGAAATCACAGCGACGTCGACGGAGCCCGAAACGGCGGGTAAGAAGACGGTCTTCAAAGCGCGCGCGCGCATCGACGCGAAGGTGGAACTCGAGTACTACCTCAACGGCGGCGTCTTGCAAACCGTTTTGCGCCAGCTCCTCTCTCGCTGAGATATGAGATGAACGACCGATTGGTCGCGTCGATAAAAAGAAAACCCGAAGCCTTCAACCGCTTCGGGTTTTTTCATGTCCCTTCTCCGATTCATCGAAGAGGATCTGCCCCAAAAGAACCGAAACTTTGAAGATCTCAGTTCTCATGAGACTCTTTTATTTTTTATTCTTGATCGCTCTGAGGCGGAATCGTCCATTGCAGGGCCTTTTCAGCAAAGCCTTGCAAGGTCTGCCAAACGCTCGACGCGGACGCGTCGCTCTCGGGCTCGGCGGAGACGACGGGAAGTTTCGGGGGGTAGACGTTTTTCATCCCGAGTTCTCGCGCGACGATCACGGAGACGACGACGTCTTTGAACCATAATCCGCGAGCCAGTTCTTCCGGGTCGGCGAAGGCGTACCATCCCTCGCACACTTTCTCAAATGATCGAAGCAATTCAGCGCGAGTCTGCGCCTGAGCGCCCCCCGCCGCGCGAAGCTTGACGTAAACCTCTTGCAACTCCAAAACGCGATCGGCAAGGATTTCGAGCGTCCTTTCCTTCTCCTCGTCGGAAGTGGAATCGTACGTCTTTCCATATTCAAGGAAGCATTGGAGAAGAAGCGTTTGAATATTCTTTTCGAATTTCGAGAGCTTTCGATTTTTGTTCTTAGCGGCGTCGATAGCTTCCTGACGTCGCGCCAGCAGAGACGCGGTCGGTTTGACGTCGGTCGTTAGAACGTAGATAGAATCGGAGTTCGAGTCGCGCTTAACGACATAATCGATTCTGAAGTAGGAAGGACGCTCGCGCTCTTCGTCCCAACGGATCGTTTCATTGTCGGAATCGAGCAACAGGGTATGGGCGATATTTTTAAGTTTCGGGGAAAGAACAAACTCCTTTTGAGAATTGTTCTGATTCTCCTCTTTAATCTCTTCATTGTCGGAAAACTTTTCGAGATAGAAATTGACGAGTTCGGAGCGTGTTTCAGAAGACTCCAGGCTTAAATCTCGAAGGGCAAGCCAACTAATAGCCTCCGTTTTCGTCGCTTTTTTTACGTCGATCGGGGCCGAGCCCACTCGGTAGAAGCGATAGCCGCTATACCCAGCCGCAATAAGAATCGCGAGCGCCGCAACATTAAGAACGCGCCATAAGGATTTCATCGGTTTTCTCTTAGCGCGCTCAGGCGTTTGCACTTCTTTCTCAGCGTCGTTCATAATATATCTCCTTAAGGAAGGATCGTCAGCGTTAGAATTCAAGGTAAGCGCGCTTAAAAGATGCGCGTAGCCGTTATAATACATAAATACGATATATTTCCTATGTAAAACCCCCAAAAAAATTTAAAAAAGGGCAAAAGTCCAAAAAGAGATTAGAAAAACTATTCTTTCACAAATTGAAAGGGATATAATCTAAGGGGAAATTTGCGCGGAGTCGGTATTGATAGACCTATGTCCTTGCCGCGATGATCTAGCGCTTTTCATACGCATCGATATCCGGAAGGAGCACAACAATGAAGATCGCTTTGGCGACTCAATCGACCTTTGCGCGTTTGGCGCGCTTTACTTCCTGGCTTTGCGTCCTTTCATTCGTTCCGTGCGTTTCTTCTTTTGCGCAAACAGGGGCAGGAGGAGGGGGCGCGCCACAGGACGCGAACGCGCCGACGACCGTCTCAAAGAAAGACGACGAGGCGAAGAAACAAATTGCGCCGTTCTTTGTAGCTCAGCCGTCGAAAGACCTTCCCGGCGAGGCGTTGACTCTCGACAGGCTCCTTTACGGCGTTTATTCTCCGAGCGAGCGATACCGACGTTTGCTCGCGTATTGGGATTTGGCGGGTAAGAACGCGTATTACAACCTTTGCGTACAGGTGGAAGTCTACGCGGGAGAATGCGCGGCGGCGATAGAAAAGCAAGGGGGAGGTCAAGGAGAAGGGGCGCAGCTGGCGTCGTCTGCGCGCGAGATAGCGGCGCACCGACGTGTGTTGGCGCGATTGGATCTTACGCAGAGTCAACGTCGTTTCGACGCTTCCTTCAGCTCGAACCAGGGGCGTCAAGCGGCTCAAGCGCGCGCGGCGGCAAAGGGGGGCGCCGCGACGGACGCCGCGCTCTATCTTCCCTCGACTCTTCCCGCCACGGACGTTTTTGAAACGCGCTACGAAGAAATCGCTCAAACGCGCGGCGCTTCCTCTGAGGCCGCGCGCCTCAATTCGTTATTGCCGCTACTTCATCAAACTCTCCAAGCGCGCGCAGGACAAGCGGCGCGCGAATTTGAAGTTCTTGTCGCGCTATTTCAGTCTTCCGGAGCTAGCCCTTCGGCGCTCCTCGGAACCCTCGACCGCTATCTCGAAGCGATGAAGAAAGTCATCGAAAGCGCGGTGCAATACAACCAGGCGATCGCCTCCTATGCGATTCAAACGACCCCGGCGAACGTCGTCGGCCCCGCGTTCCTCGCGACGATCAACCAAAAGCCGTCAAACGACGCGACAAACGCCGCCGCGCAAGGTCGGCGCGCGCAACAAGGACGACAGAATCAGCAACCTCCTCAGCCTCAGAAACAGCCGCAAGATCAACAAGCGCCTCAGGGAGAAAATCCGCCGACGTCGCCGAGCGCGCCCTCCTCCGACGATCCGCTTGATTTATCCGACGTCTCCTCTTCGAACGCGCCAAGTTCCGCTTCCATCAAACAAGTCTCTCATGAAGAAGCGGCGCCGACCGCAGAAGCCGCCCCCGCGCCTCTGCCCGACGCGTCTTCCAACGTTCCCTCCACGCCCGTCGAACCGGTGCCCTCGTCCTCCCCCTCCGACTCCCCTGCTCCGAATCCAGCGGATTCCTCTTCCGCGCCTCAGCCAGCCGAGGGCGAAACGACGCCTTCCAGCGCCGCGGTCGCGGGGTCTTCCGAGGTCGCCTTTTCATCCTTTGACGAATTCATAATCCGCGGTCAAGAAGCTCCCGCGCCGCCGCAAGAGAAGGCGCCGACTCACGCCGCCGCCGTTAATCTCACGCAGGCGCTCTTCGCGATCGAAGCGCCTCAGCCCCAAAACGACGCGAACGTCGTTTACGAACGACTTTACACCCTTCATGAAGCGTTGAATCGCGCGGATTCCGCCTATTCTTCGCGAGCGGAGACGTCGAACGCTTACTGGCGCCTTCAGGGAGCGCAAGCGCGTCTTCGCGTGGAAGAAATCGTCTTCAGGAATTACGTGCGGCTGAACCAAAAATTTGCGTCTCGCGCGAGCCTCGCGTCGGCGCTTCAAGAACAGGCGCGCGTCGCGGAAGCGAAGTCCGTCGCGCGACTCTTTCAGACGGAGCTCATGCGTCTCATGGGCGTTTCGCTCGACGTCGGAGCCTACCCTCTCGCGGCGTCCTATCCCTTCGCGGGGGACGAACACGCGCTTTTGGAACGGTTGAAGGGTCAGGACGATAACGCGGATCGTCTCATCGGCGAACTTCATGAGCTTTTAGCCTACGCCGAACGTCTCCCGGCGGCGGGAGCGCTTCTTAACGTCGACGCGCAGTCTGCGGGGGCCCAAGACGAAGATCTTTACCTTACGAGTCTCGAAAAAAAACGCGAATCCGCGCTTCTCTTCATCGACCAGGTCGTGCGCGTTAATCTTATGATCTCTAATCTCGCCTCTCGATACGCCGACGCCCTCAGCGCGGATAGATACGCGGATCTCCTTCTAGGTCGCTCTCTCTGACCTTCGCCTTCCTATCCAGAACAAAGTTTTCCGATTTTACGGATTTTTCTAACGCTTCGTTTTTCTTTTGCCGAAAAGGATAGTAGACGTTAGATCGTCATGGACGACGATCGTAGGCGCTCAAATAAAACATGGACGGAACTATGACGACTCGACGAAAATTATTATTAGCGTTTATTCTTAGCGCGTTCTCGTCGTTGACGCTTGCGAGCGCGACGGGTTGCGCCGGCGCGTTAATGATGCCTTACTACCTGATCTACGGCACGGATTCTCCCGCCGTCTATCAAGACGAAGTGAGCGAAATTCCTAAGGGTTCGAAGATGGTTGTAATCTGCCGTTCGAATCTCAATCTTTTCGGAAGCGCCAATCCGAACGCCGACCTTTCAACGGGCATAACGTACGTTGTCTCGAACAACATTAAGGGTAAGAAGAAAAAGAAGCTCGAATGGATCCCCTTCTCCAAGGTAGAAGAACTCTTTGAGGAAGAAGAGTTTAACTCGCTAAGTTTCGAAAAGATGGGCGCCAAGCTCGGCGCGGATTACGTCATCGGAGTCGAGATCGATTCCTTCGAGACGCATCACTCGACGCAGTTCTATCAAGGCTCGTCCAAAGTTCTCGTTCGTCTCGTCGACGTCAACAAGCAAGAGACGATCGTGCGCGAATCAATGCCTGAATACGTCTATCCCCCAACGCCCGTCCCAATCTCCGACTACGACGAAACGGAGTTCCAGAAGATCTTCATCGTTAAGCTCTCGAAAAAGATCTCGACCCTCTTCTGTCCCTATGATCCGCATGAGCAGTACGCGGTAGACTCCGATTTCCCGAATCGCTAACGCTAGTTTAATCGCGTCGACAGTCTCATCCTAGGATAGACGGTCGACGCGTTTCTTTATTCTCCCTCTACTCCCCTAATCCAAAGGCGCTCGTCATGAGTCACGAAAAAAAGATTGTTTTCGCCATCGGTTGTCATCCGGACGATATTGAGTTCACCATAGCAGGAACGCTTCTCCTTTTAAAGGATCGCGGTCATGAAATTCACTACATGACGATAGCGAACGGTTCGTGGGGCTCGGCGACAATGCGTCGCGAAGAGACGATCCAGACGCGCCGCCATGAAGCTCAGGGGGCGGCGGAACTTCTCGGGGCCCATTATCACGAATCTCTCGTCGACGACCTCGACGTCTATTACGATCGGAAAACGCTGATGCGCCTCTGCGCGACGATTCGTGAAGTCGATCCCGATATCGTCCTATGCCAATCCCCTTCCGACTACATGGAAGACCACCAAAACGCGGTGCGTCTCGTCTATACCGCCGCGTTCTGCAAGTGCATGCCCAACGCGCCGGTCGATCCTCCTACCCCGGCGACCTTCAAAGACGTCGCGGTCTATCACGCCGCGCCGCACGGAAGTCGCGATATTCTCCGCAAAGTCGTGCGCTCCGAACGCTACGTCGATATTACGTCCGTCATCGATAGAAAAGCCGCGATGCTCGCGTGTCACGTCAGCCAGGGCGCGTGGCTCGACGCTTCCCAAGGATACTGCGCGTATATCGAATCGATGCGCGAAAACTCCGCGCTCGTAGGCAAACTCTCCGAACATTATCAATACGCGGAAGGATGGCGCCGTCACAGCCATCTGGGCTTCTCGCAAACTGATATCGATCCCCTCGGGGAACTCCTCGGCGACGTCTCATGGGTCGATCCGAATTACGAGAAATGGCTCAACGCTTGATCGAAGCCAAACAAAATCAAAGCGCAACTCGTCAGGTGGACGCCCATAACGCAGGTTTTACGAAAGAAGGGTTATGGCAGTCGAACTCCAAGGGTTGACGACAGCATGGAGCGAAAACAAGGATATGCGCCTTCATAGACGCATATCCTTTTGTTTTGCATATTGCGGGAAGAAACGCGGCAAAGGCGGCTCTTAACCGCATGGAACACAACGGAACTCGTCGCTTGCGTTCCATGCGGTCGAATCGAGAATCGTATCTTTTTAACAATATTGAATCCTGTTGATTTTCCTTAGAGGGACGCGTATACTGTAACGACCGTCGCAGATAGGGGGACGGCGACGCCCTCAAAAACCAAGTTTTCCAAGTAACCAATCGCCAAGCCGCCCTCGGCGTTCTTTCTGAAAAGGGGCGCAGGCGCTGACCGCAAGGAATTGGGAGTCGCTTTTGCCTCGTCCGCACTCACTGTTTATGTCTTGCCTCGGAGAAAATGATGAAAGAAGCTCTCTGCGGCGCGAATCCCGAATTGATTTTGTATAAACGCAGACAATCTGCCGAAAAGCTTGATTAGAAATATTGACTTTTTGAAGAAAAGAATCATGCGCTAGGAGCTCGATCCCGCATGGCTAAAGGTCGCGTAAAGTCTAATTTCACGCAGACTTCCCCCTATTGCGATCGCCGTCCTAAAGGAAAAACAATGAATAAAAACGACGTTATAATTCGCTTAGAAAGAAAAGAAGAAGAACGAGAGGTCGAGACCTTAGTAAGAGAAGCCTTTTGGAATGTTTATCGGCCCGGACGTCTGGAGCGCTATGTTCTAAATCAGATGAGAAATAATCCCGACTTCATTCCAGAACTGAACTTCGTTTTGGAAAAGGACGGGAAAATCATCGGGCAGAATGTGTTTGTGCGAGCGGTTATCAAAGCGGACGACGGCAGGGAGATCCCCATTTCCGCAATGGGCCCGATTTGCATAGCGCCGGAATTGAAGCGCCAGGGTTACGGCAAATTTCTACTCGATTATACCTTAGAACGCGCCAAAGAAATTGGAGTCAAAGCGCTTTGCTTTGAGGGAAATATCGATTTCTACGGCAAAAGCGGCTTTGATTACGCGAGCCAATTCGGCGTCCGGTACCACGGACTCCCCGAAGGCGCCGACGCGTCGTTCTTCCTCTGCAAAGAGTTGGAGAAAGGGTATCTGGACGGCGTAACCGGCGAGTACGCTCCCCCACAATGCTACTTTGTGGACGAAAAAGAAGCGGAAGAATTCGATAAAGAGTTTCCCCCTAAAGAAAAGCTAAGACTCGAAGGTCAGATCTTCTGATAAAAAACAACGCAGGGAGCTGCGCGATTCACCGGCGTCGCTCCCTGTTCCATGACGTCCCGCCTAGGCTTTTCGTAGTGAAATAACAAATCGGAAAAACGATTCTTCGGAACGACGTCGAATCCGCGCCAAAAAGCCATGTCCTTCCGTCCTTTGAAGAAATCGATAAAAAACGCGTCCCCCTCGAGACGCGTTTTTTTATTTCTCCGCGACAATCGCGCTTTCTACCGTCTCTTGTCGCTCAGACGCGCATGAAGATCTTATGGCGATAGAGCCAGAAGACGAAGAGCCACGAAATAATGAGGCTCGCAACGTATGTCGCCGCCTGAGTGAAAACGGCGGTTTCTAACGCGACCTCGGCGCCGTCGACAATGATCGTGCGCGACGTCGGGATGAAGCGGTCGATGAAATCCGCAAAGAAGAAGTCGCGCATATTCGAAAAATCGATCACACGACGCGCGACGAAGATCGTAATCGAATTCATACCGATCACGGCGAAGGGAAATCCTAGCCACCGCAGTCGGAAAACGTCGATCACGAGATAGAAGAGCGCCAAAACGATCGCGGAATATCCGCCGACAAGGCAGACGAACGTACTATTCCAGAGGTTCTTATTCACGGGGAAGACGATATTCCACGCGTACCCGATCGCCAGTAGCACGGCGCCCCCCAATAGTAAGATAGCGACCTTACGAAGCTTCGAGGAAACGGAGTCTTCGCGTCGCAGAACGGCTCCGAAAATCATCCCTAGGAGAGCCGTGGCGATAGCGGGCCAGGTCGACGCCAGTCCTTCGGGATCGCGCAAATTCCGGAAGAGCGCGGGGTCGTAGTCTTTAATCTCGGAGCGTTTTAGCTCTTTGTCATTCCACTTTAGCGGCTGGCGATAGAGTTTGCCGGGAACAAGAAGTCGGTCGATATAGTTCACGACGCATCCTTCGGGGAGCAGGTTATGCGCGACGGTTCCGATTTCGGGATAGTCGGGCGCGGCGAAATCAGGAAGCGGATTGTCTTCGAGGATCGGATTGTGTTTCGGAAGGGAGACTTCGGCGCCATTCTCGACCAGAGCGATTTGTTCGGCGGTCATATATGGAGCCTGGGGTTTGAACATTTCCCTTCCGCGCTGAACGAAGGCTTGCGCGGCGAACGCTTCGCGCGGCGCGACGTCGGGCGCGGGAACAAGCGCGACAAGCGCCCAGTATGAGACGAGAATGAAGGAGACGACGGCGAGCAAGGTCTTCGTTTTATCGGCGAGAGGCCAGAAGATCAACGCGGCGAACATCCACGCCAAACCGATGTGTTGCAAGACTCCCATGAAGCGCATATGTTCGAAATCGAAGACCACCTTGTTGCTGTAAATGATCCCCAAAAGGACGAGCGCGAATCCGCGCCATAGGATTTTGAGAAGGATGCGCCATGTTTTTCTCCCATTCGCGCGTTGTTTATAGAGGGAGAATGGAAACGATACCCCTGCGAGAAAGAGGAAGAGGGGAAAAATCGTGTCGTGATGCAACAGCCCGTTCCATTCGACATGCGTCATGTGTTTGGCGATCGTTTCAGGCGCCGGGCCGGGCCATGCGTGTCGAAACGCGGACGCCCACTCGAAGGCGCGATCTCCGATAACGCGAAAATCTTCGAGCGTCATGCTGCAAATACACGTAATAAGCGACGCGAGACCGATAATGCAGAGCATGTTGATTCCGCGCAGCGCGTCGAGAGACATAAGACGCCGCGACGCGCGTTTTCTCAGTTCCTCTTGAATATCGGAAACAGGAGTCGGATTCCCTGAAGGCTTTTTCTCCGACGAAGCGTCCTGGCTCCCATTGAGTTCATAGACATAGGCGTCGTAATCGGGCGCCGAATACCGTTCCATATTATCCTGTCGTCTACCCATACAATTCCTCGCACAACCGTAGGAAGAAAAAGAAAAGCGTCCAGAGGCTGACGTAATCACAATACTAATAAATATTATAAATAGCGCGATAAGCATCGTCAAGAAAATAGAGTCTTGATAAAAAAAACGTTCTGAAAGAGTGGCGTCGGTTCGGCGTTTCTGGTATCATTGTGGGAAAATGAAATATTGAACCGTAGCTTTCCCAAGCCAAGTTCGAGCCTTACGCCTCTTCCCCATAAAGAAAGGTAAGTTGTTATGCCAAAACCCAAAGGTCGAACCTTTTTGCAGCGCGCGCTCGTCGCGATCGCTCTTCTCTCCGCCTCGTGCGCGCCTCTCTGCGCTCAAGAACGCGCCAATAATCTGACCTTCTCTCACTCGATGCCGCCGCAAACGAATATGCTTCCCACCGCGCCGGATCGCGACGAACTCTTACGCGATTTTAAGGATCCATTCGGAAAAGTCCGCACCGGAGCCTACTGGTATTGGATCTCCGGCAACTCCTCGCGCGAAGGCGTCGTCAAAGACCTTCAAGCGATGAAGTCCGTCGGTATCGACCGCGCATTCATTGGCGATATCGGCCAAGATGACGTCGTCAAAGGACCGACCCGATTCTTCTCCGACGACTGGTGGGCTATTATTCACCAAGCGTTCAAGACGGGCTCCGAACTCGGCGTCGAAATGGGGATCTTCAACTCCCCCGGTTGGAGCCAATCGGGGGGCCCGTGGGTCAAGCACGACATGGCGATGCGCTACCTCGTCAAGAGCGAAACGCTCGTTCAGGGGCCCGGAAAAGTCGAAATTAAACTTGAACGTCCCGCCTTTGAAAGCAAAGAGCAAGATCAGTATCAGGACGTGAAAGTTCTCGCGTATCCCGCGCCCGAAGGCTACGGGGAAAAGATCGTCGCGGATCAAGTCGTCGCGTTAAAGGGTAACGAAGCGAAGTCGATTAAGCTCGAATCGGCGGATCCCTTCACGGCGCGCGGCGTGGTCGTCGAATTCAACAAGCAGCCGCTTGTCGCGACCGCGCAGCTTTACGCCGACGTCGACGGCGAAAAGAAACTCCTCGTCGAGTTCCCGATTTCCCGTTACAACCCCGAGCTCAACGTAGGCTTCATCCCCTACGCGCCCGTCACCGCGAGCTTCAACGCGACGACCGCGAAGAACTTCGAGCTCGTCGTCAAGAGCGACCGCAACTCCTCCTTGTCGCGCGTCTCCATTCTCGCGACGCCCGTCGTGAGCCAGGTCTTCAACAAGACTCTCGCCAAAATGCATGAGACCCCGCATCCGATGTGGACGGAATATCAGTGGAAACAGGAATCGGAGCCCGCGCTTAACGACGCCGTCGGAACTTACGATCCCGCGAAAACCCTCGATCTCACCGACCTGTGCCATGACGGCGTCCTGACCTGGGACGTTCCCGAAGGAAAATGGGTCGTCGAACGCTTCGGCGCGACCCCGACGGGCACAAAGAACTCCCCCGCCGTTCCGGAAGCGACGGGCCTTGAAGTCGACAAGATGAGCCGCGAACACGCGATCGAACACTTCAACGCGTATATGCTCGATCTGATCAAGCGCTTCCCCGCCGAAGATATGAAATCCTTCACGACGGTCGTCCAAGACAGCTACGAAATGGGCGGTCAGAACTACACCGACAACTTCGCCGAAAAATTCCAAAAGTCGTTCGGTTACGACCCGACCCCTTACCTCCCCGTCTTCTACGGAGCGGTCGCGTCGAATCTCGACGTCTCCGATCGCTTCCTTTGGGACTTGAGACGCTTTATCGCGGATGAAGTCGCCTATTCGTACGTCGGCGGTCTGCGCGACGCCAGCAACGAATACGGACGCAACACGTGGCTCGAATGTTACGGTCACTGGGGCTTCCCCGGCGAATTCCTGCAATACGGCGGTCAGTCGAACGAAATCGCGGGGGAATACTGGAGCGAAGGCTCTCTCGGCGATATCGAAAACCGGATCGCGTCCTCGTGCGGTCACATTTACGGTAAGCGACAAATTTGGGCGGAATCGAACACTTGCGCGGGTAATCCGTTCGGGCGCAGTCCGGTGGATATGAAGAAGCGCACGGATCGTTTCTTCGCCGACGGTATCAACAACACGCTCCTGCACCTCTTCATCGAACAGCCTGACGAACGCAAACCGGGTATCAACGCGTGGTTCGGAAACGAGTTCAACCGTCACAACACGTGGTTCAACCAGCTGGACCTCTACGTCGGTTATCTTAAACGCGCGAACTACATGCTTCAGCAAGGTCTGAACGTCGCGGACGTCGCGTATTTCATCGGCGAAGACGCGCCGAAGATGACGGGAAGCGTCGATCCGGCGCTCCCGAGCGGATACCAATTCGACTTCATCAACGGCGAAGTGCTGCGCGAAACGACGAGCGTCGACGCGAACGGTCTTCTCACGCTCCCTCACGGCACGCAGTATAAGATCCTCGTCCTCCCCAAACTTGACACAATGCGCCCCGAACTTCTCGCGAAGATTAAGGCGCTTGTCGAAGAAGGCGCTTTCGTCCTTGGTCCGAAACCCTCTCGCTCGCCGAGTTTGCAGAATTATCCTGAAGCGGACAAACTCGTGCAAAAACTCGCCGACGAGCTCTGGGGCGACGTCGACGGCGTCAACGTCAAGAGCCGCAAGGTCGGCAAGGGAACGATCGCCTCGGGCTTGACCCTCGCGGAAGCCTTCCAGATGATCGACCTTAAACCCGACTGCGAATACGACCCCGCGACGTCTCTCGTCTATGGTCGTCGCACGTTGAAGAACAGCGATATTTACTTCCTGGCGAATCAAACCGACGCCGAGCTTAAGGACGTGCCCGTCACCTTCCGCGTCAGCGGCAAAGAGCCTGAGATTTGGTATCCTGCGACTGGAGAAACTCGCGCTCTCAACGCGTGGACGGTCAAAGACGGTCGCACGACGATTCCGCTAAGCTTCAACGCGCAGGAAAGCTTCTTCGTCGTCTTTGAAAAGGACGCTCAGAAGGAAAGCGGAACGGCAAAAACGAACGATCTCCAGCTCAAGACGCTCGCGACGCTCGACTCCGACTGGACGGTAACCTTCGATTCTAGCGAAATCGCGCGCGGTCCGAAAGAACCGGTCGCCTTCGATAAGCTTATCGATTGGTCGACGTCCGACAACGACGCGATCAAGTACTTCTCGGGCACGGCGGTCTATAAGACAAGCGTCAAGCTCGACGCGGCGCCGAAAGGTCGCGTTTACCTGTCCCTGGGCGCCGTCTCCGAAATGGCGAAAGTCACGATCAACGGCAAGTATGTCGGCGGAGTCTGGACCGCCCCGTTACGCCTCGACGTTACCGACTTCCTGAAAGAGGGAGAGAACGTCGTCGAGATCGCCGTCGTCAACTGCTGGGTCAATCGTCTTATCGGCGATTCGAAACTCCCGGAAGATCAGCGTAAGACCTGGTGCGCCATCAATACCTACAAGCCGGACTCTCCCCTCAAGAAGTCGGGACTTCTCGGCCCGGTAACGCTTTCGGAAGAGGTCGAATGATCGACTAACTGATCAACTGCGTCGACCGACGTCTCGGCGCGGCGCTTCTACTAAAAAGAAAAGGGAGTCGACTCCAAGTCGCTCCCTTTTTTATTTGTCAATCGGCTTATGGCGATTCGAAACTCCCGGAAGATCAGCGTAAGACCTGGCGCCCCATCAACGCCTACAA
>SFIW01000057.1 GCA_004556055.1 Planctomycetaceae bacterium | reverse complement strand
CCGCTGGAGCTTCAGGAGCTGGCGCGGGCGCAGGCTCGGGGGCGGGCGCCGCTGGAGCTTCAGGAGCTGGCGCGGGCGCTGGCTCGGGGGCGGGCGCCGCTGGAGCTTCAGGAGCTGGCGCGGGCGCTGGCTCAGGGGCGGGCGCCGCTGGAGTTTCGGGAGCTGGCGCAGGCGCTGGCTCAGGGGCGGGCGCCGCTGGCGCTTCGGGAGCTGGCGCGGGCGCTGGCTCAGGGGCGGGCGCCGCTGGAGCTGCGGGTGCTGGGGCTGGTTCAGACTCGGGGGCGGGTGTAGACTCGGAAGCGGAAGCGCCTTGAGCTTCCTGTCTTTGCTTCATACGCTCCATGAGCGGATTCCATTGAGCCAGTATTTTATCAACTTCTTGCTTATACGTCGCCAACGAGGACTCATATGCCTGTTGGGTAATCGCGCCGTTTCGAAGCTTGATTTGCTCCTGTTGCATTGCGTAATCCAGCTGTCGACGCTGCGCGAGCAATTGTTGGCGAAGCGCAAGGTCAGACTCGAGAGTCGGTTCAGCGTTTGCCGCATTTTCGGCTTGTTCGCGCTTAATCTTCTCCTCTTCCGCGTTAATAACAGAACAGGTCTCTTGCCATTTTTTAACAATAGCGGCGTCGTTTTCTTTAAAGATCTGAGTTAGCTGGTTATAGTGTTCTCGGGAAATAGCGTTATTACGAAGCAAATTTCCCGCGCTTGCATACTGTTGTTGCAAATTCTGACGATGCGTTACAAGCTGTTGGGCAAACGTTTTCTTTTGATCGAGAGAGGGAGTTGCAGGTTCCTCGCCTTCGGCGACAGGGTCGACCTTTGGTTCCTCTTGAGCGATCTGATCCATTAACGACGAGAAGGAATCAACGATCTCTCCGTACTTCTTCTCTTGAGCCTCTTTTAACAACCGCGCTTTTTCTTCTTCTTGTTCGACGTAATATTCAGGTCGATTCTTAGAAATATCCCTAATTTCCTGGGACTGCGCCGCCAACAGGGATTGCTGATTGCGTCTTTGGCAGACAATAAAGGCCTCAAACATAAACTTATAACCGCCCCCCTGAGGATTCGCAACTGGACCTCTCGAGAAGACGTTATGCGCGCCATTAAGTTTCATGTTGTTTTCGAAAAGCTTGTACACCTCAAGCCCCGTGATTTTCGCGCTAATTATAAACACGGGCAAATTACGCAGGCGCTGTTCAGAACCAGTGTAACTCGCCATGTAGGCCAAACGCG
The DNA here is from genome assembly GCA_004556055.1 of Planctomycetaceae bacterium. Lineage (GTDB taxonomy): Bacteria > Planctomycetota > Planctomycetia > Pirellulales > Thermoguttaceae > RUG369. Next base: position 5,801 of record SFIW01000057.1, on the reverse strand, counting down.
TTACAACCAAGTCCGGAGATTTAGGAAGTCGAGCCGCGATATCGCGCAATTCGTCAAGGACGACGACTCCTTCGCGATTCTGCCAATTGTTAGCGCGGGTCAAAACATTAGCAAGGGGAGACTTTTGATTGAAGTTCATGACAATTTCGTCACGTTCCTTCGTCAGCGCGTCAAGCTCCTCGTTTAAACGCGCTAAATCCTTCTTATTCCATCCCCAAGCGACGCCCGCCAAAATCCCGACGACTAAGAAATACGCGAGGAAGAGAAGCGTAAAGTTGGGCGGCTTGGGCTTCTCGTGCGGATGCAAAAGATCAATCGACGGACGCGCTTGCGGGCGTTCCGCAAGTAGCATACCGATCAAAGACGCGTAACGACCAACATGCTCCGGTTCGGAACATTTAAGCTTTATCCCCGAGATGCGGAAGGGGTTGACCAAATCAAGCGTTATCTCTTCTTCAGCGAGAAGACGCGATAGAACGGAACCGAGCGTTTCAGGCGCCCCGTCCTCCTCTCCGTCCTCGTTTTCCGCAACCTGAGCGCAAGGAGGGTTCGTAAAGAAAACGGCCTTTTCTACGACGGCGTCCTCTGGAAGATCGTCGACCCCGATTGCAATCGTCCTCACAACCTCGTCGCGAATACGTTCCGCACGTTCCAAAAGCGTGGAATCCGCCCGGACTTTAAAGGAACGAAAGTACAGAATGTTCTTTCCATAGCCAAGAGTTAGGTTGACTTCATCGCAAAGTTCTTGGATCAACATGACGGGGACGTCGTAATTTACCCCGCAAAAATCGGTTCGCAGAATCTCCGCTAAAGCGGGTTCGCGAAGCTCAATCTTCGAAGGCGCGCGACTCGCCCCAATTAACGTTTCACGAATACGACGCAACTTATCGCGCGCGATCGAAACGGCGACGACTCTGCGGAACCCTGTTTTCTTCGCGGTTTCAGGAAGACCTAATGTCGTAAAATCAAGAGGCTGCGTTTCATTGAAGGTCAACGATTCTCGCAAAGCCTGGTTAAAAACCAGCTCGGGCGTCTCGGCGTCCGTCGCATTCGGAAGCGTCATGTACATGACGTCGACGTCCGCGCGCTCCGCGCTATAGCATATTGTCGCCGAGCCGACGCGACGTTCACGAAAGAGTTTTTTAAGAGTTAAAGCGATCGGAGACGTCTTGAAAGACTCGCCTTTCTTCTTTTTCACGGTTGAGACAACCGTAGGATCGGCGGCGGTTATCTCCTCCTCCTCTTCCTCGTCGTCTGCGACCGGCATCCTGGGAATGTAGCTTTTTTCTACTGTCTCGACAACTTCGGAACCGTCGCCCTCTCCTTCTTCGTTATTATTTTCAGAAAACTCTTCAGAAGAAGAAGGATCAGGAGTCTCGGCTACTGCCGCGGCAACTTCCTCTCCTGCCCCCTCGATCGGAGCGTCGCCTACGCTCGATATTACTAGACGATCTTTAAAAACGCTACCAAGCGCATACCGCACCTCTACTCCGTCCCAATCGACAGCTAATATTCGCGCCATTCGCCGACGTCTCCTTCAAAAGGATCGTTACTCTTGTGCGCCTCTCTCAAATCGCTCGTCAGAAATACTAACCAAAGGCTATTTTAGAAGCGGCGCTTGACCTACTTTTTGAGGACTCTTAAACCAAAGCCACGTCAAAAACACTCAAATATAAATAATAACAAAAAAGATTCTACGGTCTACTTTTTTTGGGACAAAATTCCAAAAAGAGCCCAAAATCTAGGGGGAGGTAATGTCAATAAGAACCTTCAAACCAATCGTCCGATGAAGTCTTTTCTTTGCAACGCGCTTATCATTTGCGATAAAATCCGTTTTTCTCCGCTGTCCAAAACGCGCTCCTATCTTCAAAACCTAAGAGGTAGCAATCGCTCTTTTCTCTCAATAAGGCCTGATTCGACTCGCTCTGGTCAAAAACGCCAACGGTGAGAAATCCGTCTCGACCGGCGGTCTCTATCGAATAAAGAGAATCGTCGATAACGACGCTATCTTCCCTCGTTCCTCCAAAGTATTCTAGGGCTAAACGAAAAATATCGGGCTCGTCTTTTCCATGTCCTACTTCGCTACAGGTAAAGATTTTCTCAAAATATGAGTCTAATTGGTTTCGCGCCAACGCAGCCTCTACCAATTGTTTTTGAGACGCCGTGGCTATGCACATACGAATACCATTAGTCCTAAGTTCCTCCAAAAATTCACGAACGCCATTGCGTGGTTGAATTTCGTTTCTGTAGTAATACTCCACTCCCTTATAGATTTCAGAAACGATTTGCTGGGGAGTTTCATTAAGATTGTATTCCTTCTTAAAATAGAGAGCCGCCTGTTCGACGCTCAAGGAACGCACCGCTGATTTCATCGTTGGACTTGCTTCTTTGCCTCGCGAATGAAGGAAAAACTCTCCGGCTAATTGCCATACGTACATCGAATCAAAGAGAGTGCCGTCAAAGTCAAAAATCACATTCTTTAAACTACTCATTAAACGCTTTCCTACAATACCGCTTAGAAACCTCAATTAGAACGAACTCTATGAATTTCAGATATTTGTTGACCTCTCACGTCGTTATATCCCATAAACGAAAGCCGACAACCCGACTTGACGCCAACGACTATCTAAATTAACATCTACCCGCATTGTCCCAGGTATTATGGAGCAATTTAATAGACCTTCTCCCGGACGAAAGAAGAATTAGACATGAAACAGACGCTTTTTTTCATACCCACACAAATCTATGGGGTTCCACTTTTCGGCTCAGGAATTCTCTTTTGGGGCGTCTTGATATTTGGAGTTATCGCCATTCTTCGAAGTCTTTTTAACCGAAAAGATTTTGGCGACGCTTGTTTCTACGCGTTTATCACGGCGCTTGGCATAGGCGTCGTCCGCTATATAGGCCCTCATTTGGCGGAAACGGACGGATTCCCCATTAGAGGTTACGGGGTATTCCTTACGATTGCAATTCTAGTCGCGGGAAGTCTCACGATCTGGCGTGGTAAAAAGTTGTGGAATTATCCGGTGGATCAACTTTTTTCACTCCTATTTGTCGCCGCCATCTTCGGCATTATAGGCGCTAGAGTTTTTTATGTTACTGAATATTGGCAGGATTACCAAACGGGATCGCTACGCGACACAATCCTTAACGTTATAAATATCACGAACGGCGGCCTGGTAGTATATGGTTCTATTATTGGCGGAACGATCGCCGCAATAGTCTATCTATTCGTGAAGAAGACGCCGATTATTGCGACGCTCGACCTATTGCTCCCTGCCGTTGTCCTTGGAGTTTCGATTGGACGATTAGGTTGTCTGATGAACGGGTGTTGCTTTGGTAGTCCTTGTGAATATCCGTGGGCAATTACTTTCCCCAATGGCAGTCCTGCGTATATGCAACAGCTCACCGAGGGGAAAATTCCTCTATATGGAATAACTCTTTCTCCAGCAGAGTTTTCCCCCTCAGAAGACGGAAGCGATCTTTTCTCTCTCAAGACTAAACACGTAAACCTTGCGTCGGAAATTCCTTCAAAGGTTGTTGTCGCCGACGTTTCCAAAGATAGCGAGGCGGAACGCGCGGGAATCCTCCCAGGAGATGAAATTTGTGAAATTGGGCTCCTGGATAAAAGCGAGACGAAGGATTCCGAAGAGCCAATCGACGTCGCTAAGGTAGCTCGTTATCGAGTCGACAGTAACGCGCAAGTCTTTTACTTCTTTCTTAACATTTGGCAAGAGGACGCAGCGCGAGACGTATGGCTCTCTCTAAAGAACAAGGAAGACTCTAACGCTCCCGTTAGAAACGTCGTTTTTCACCCAACCCCTTCTAAAGCGCTCCCTGTTCATCCCACGCAAATCTATAGTTCCGTCAGTGCGTTTATCATCTTTTGCATTTTACTAGTCGTCGCCAAATACGCGCGTCGAGACGGACTCGTTCTGGGAATAGGGATGCTACTCTACCCGATAAATCGCTTTTGTCTCGAATTGATACGGACAGACGAAGAGTCTTTTTGCGGGACGGGACTCACTGTTTCGCAATGCGTGAGTATCGGTATTGTCATTTTGGGAATCCTCGTCTTATCTAAAACGCTTCTCGCTCCTCCGCGTCGCGCATTAGAAGGGTTCTTCCCCATTGAAGACGTTTCTGAAGATAATTCTACTAATAAAAATTCGGACAACGCTAAAAACGCGACTAACCGATGATCGGTTAAGAAGTAAAAAAGCAGCAAATTAGAAAAAAATTTGACTTAGCATCACAAAAAAGCATAATGAGTAAAAATAGTTAGCGCCAGAGAGCAAGAAACAAACTTTCAGCGCCTGACTTTATATTCTTGACAATAAGGAGAAGTCAATGCTTACCAAAAGTCGTTCTCAGATCGCCGCTTCTGGCGAAATCCCTGCTCTCCTCTCTCAAGCGATGGAAGAAGGAGGCGGCCTGTTACGATTGACCCCCAACTGGGTTCCGCGCGTCTTTTGCAAACCGGGACGAAGAATCAAGCTTGCTCAAACCGACTGGTACGCCCTAGGGTTGGACAGAGGCGGTATTGACGAACGTTGGTTTGCCAGTACCACGGAAGCTGAAAATGTCGGACGAACTGACGACGAAGGGTTGAGTTATGTTCGCGTTGCCGGAAAACGCTTCACCCTGCTAGAAGCCGTTGCAGAAGGCAAGGGAGCTATTGTCGGCGAAGACATTTGGAACAAATATCAGAGATGGCCTGTTTTCTCGAAGTTCTTTGATAATCTAGGGCCTTTGCCGCACCACATGCATCAGATGGATAAAGACGCCAAGTTGACTGGTCAAGACGGAAAGCCCGAGGCTTACTATTATCCTCCCCAGTTGAACGCCGCCGAAAACCGTTTTGACTATACCTTCATGGGGCTTGAACCGGGAACGACCAAAGCTCAAGTTAAGAAATGCCTAGAAAACTGGAATAAGGGCGACAACGGTATCTTGGATCTTTCAAAAGCCTATCGACTGAAACCCGGCACCGGTTGGGTTGTCCCCGCAGGCGTTTTGCACGCCCCCGGTTCCGTGTGTACGTACGAACCCCAATGGGGTTCCGACGTTTTTGGCATGTTCCAATCCTTGACGGATCATGACGCCATCTCTTGGGATTTGCTCGTCAAAAACGTTCCAGACGACAAGAAGTACGACCTTGATTTCATCGTCGAACAGCTCGACTGGGAAAAGAACGTCGATCCTTATTTCAAGGAACATAACTACCTCGAACCGATCGTCGACGAAGAAAAGTCCGCGCCCAACGGCGATTATGTCGACAAATGGATCGTGTACGGCCTGATCGATGGGAAGCAAAGGATCTCCGCCAAAGAGCTCACCGTTCAACCGGGTTGCAAATGCGTCCTCAAAGACGGAGCCGCCAGCGGATGGATCACCACTCAAGGTCGAGGAACGATGGGAAAACTGACCATCGAATCTCCCAATATGATTTATTACGGCGAAGAACCGGACGACGAAATCTTTATTACCGCTAAGGCCGCGACTGAAGGCGTCGAAATCGTCAATACGGGCTCAGAACCTCTCGTGGGTCTGCGATATTTCGGCCCTGACTCTCATAAGAGCGTCCCGATGATCGGCGACTATAAGAAATACCTCTAATATGCCGCTTACTGAATGAAAGACAGAACGCCGTTCTTCCAATGTCGAAAAACGGCGTTTTTTTAATATGAAAAAACACCTTGTCAGATTTTTCTTTAGCGCTACAATAATCTCCGATTGAAGCGGTTCATTTCCATTTCAGTAACCATGCCTCTATAGCTCAGTTGGTAGAGCAATTGACT